>JAHEOI010000158.1 GCA_018610125.1 Verrucomicrobiota bacterium | reverse complement strand
GGCGCCGCCGGACCACTTCGCCGGAAAGGTTGCGAAAAACGCGATCAAGCGTCTCCGCCGCAAACCGAGATCGCAGATCTCCTTGATAGGTGTAGATGACCACCTCGGCCGGCCTCCCCGTTTCGAGGAACCGATCAAATCGCTTAGGGATTTTCACTGCGGCGCGAAGCTCTTTCCGCCTAATCCTCTCCTTGAAATCTTCACTCGAACCCGCCACTTGGACCGATTCCAAGCGCTTTAGCCGCCCCACAATCTCGGGTGAATCTCCTCCTCCAACGACGGCTATCTTCGGGGCCTCCTGCCGGACTTGGTCAATCAACGTCACGGAGAGGAGGCCGATCCCGACCATGAGCACGGGCATCAATAGCAGCGGGACAATGATCATCGAGATCACCGTCCGTCGATCGCGTAGCACATCCAGAAGCTCTTTGCGATACACCGTTGTCCATTGCGATGTCATTCACCTCCCGCCGGTTGCACTACCCGCACAAATATCTCTTCCAAGTCGGCTTCCTCGTAGTGTCGTTGCAGTTCCTTCAAACTGCCTTGTGCCAGGAGACGCCCTTCATGGATGATCCCGATTCGATCGCAGAGCTTCCGGACCTCGCTCATGACATGAGAAGAGAATAAGACAGTCTTTTGTCGGCCACGACAGTCTTGAATAAACCGGACAATCGTGCGCGCGGCGATGACATCCAGTCCAAGCGTCGGCTCATCCAAAATAATGACTTCAGGATCATGGATCAATGTGCGCGCAATCGAGACCTTTTGTTTCATGCCGGTCGAGAGCTGATCGCATCGTCGCCCCTGGAATTCAAGCATTTCGAGCTCGCGAAAGATTGCTTCCATCCTCGCTTGGATCGTCTCCTCGGTCAGCTTGTGCAACCGACCGAAATAAGAGACAAGCTCGCGGGCGGTCAACCGACCATACAACGCCGTCGCTGTCGATAGGAATCCGATCCGTGCCCGCACCTCATCCGGGCATTCCGACACATCAAAACCGGCCACGCTCGCCGTCCCGCCATCCGGTCGCAACAACGTGGCCAACATCCGCAAGGTCGTGGTCTTCCCGGCGCCGTTCACCCCGAGCAGCCCGTAAATTTCCCCCGGCCTGCCAACAAAATTGATCCGATCGACCGCGCAAACGTTGCCGTAACGCCGATGACGGAATGTCTTGGTCAGGTCCCGAACGTCAATCATCCTTATAGCTTGCCGACTTGACCAACGCACGCAAGCCGAGCTCCCCTGCGAAGAAGCGACATAAACGGCGGATCTTTCCTGTTAGCCGCCTCTAGATTCCTTGAACACAGCAGATTTGATGTTTTTGAGTCAAATTTTGCCGTCGGCCCTTCACCATCGTTTTCGGTCTCAAGGAATCTGAGGCGAGGCGTTAAAAAACCTTCGACGTTTCCCTTCCGCAGAGCGTTCCGGCAACGAAACGCATCGGGTGATTACCCAGACCATATCGCTCCATTCGGATACTCGTAATCCTCGAGGCTTTGCGGCTTTATGGTAATGCTGTAGCCCGGCTGTTTGGGAGGCATATAATGGACATATTTGATTTCGACCGGATCCTCAAAGTGCTCATGGAGGTGGTCGACATACTCGAGGACACGATTGTTCAATGAGCCGCTCACATAGATGTAATCGAAAATGGAAAGGTGCTGAACATACTCGCAGAGGCCGACCCCACCCGCATGCGGACAAACCGGGACACCATATTTCGCCGCCATCAACAAAACAGCCAGGACCTCATTAACTCCCCCGAGTCGACAGCTATCGATCTGGCAAAATTGCATCCCTTCTGTTTCCAAGAGCTGCTTAAAAATCACTCGGTTTTGACAATGCTCGCCGGTGGCCACCCCGATCGGCGCGATCTCTTTGGAAATCCTCGCATGTCCAAGGATATCGTCCGGACTCGTCGGCTCTTCGATCCACCAAGGATCAAACCGGGCGAGCCCCCGCATTTGCTCGATGGCCTCATCGACTTCCCAACACTGGTTGGCATCGAGCATCAGCTTCCGCTCAGCACCGATTTCTTCCCGAACGATCTCAAGGCGCCGCTCGTTTTCTTTCTGATCCCGTCCGACTTTGATCTTAAAATGCTGCCAGCCTGCTTGGACCTCGCGACGGCAAAGCTCACGAAGCTTCTCCTCGGAATAGCCAAGCCAGCCTGCCGACGTTAAATAAGCCGGAAAGCCACTCCGCACCATCTCCTGAATGCGCTCCTCGCGGGTTGGCTCGTTGGCCCGCAAAATTTCGACCGCCTCTTGCGGTGTCAGCACATCGGAGATATACCGAAAATCAACGCAGGCCACCAGATCTTCCGGCGTCATCTCGACCAAAAGCCTCCAAAGCGGCTTCCCTTCCACTTTTGAATAGAGGTCCCAGACCGCATTGACAAGCGCGGCCGTCGCAAGGTGAATGACTCCTTTCTCGGGACCGAGCCAGCGCAATTGGCTCTCCCCGGCGAGCTGACGCCAGAACCCGGCCATATCACCGGTCAGGTCATCCAGCCGTCGCCCCTTTAGCACGGGCGCAAGTGCGTGGATCGCCGCCACACAGATCTCATTGCCTCGGCCATTGGTGAAGGTCAAGCCATGCCCCGCAACCCCGTCCGGACTATCGGTCTCCAAAATCACATAAGCCGCCGAATAGTCCGGGTCGAGGTTCATCGCATCGGACCCATCCAAAAAGCGAGAAGTTGGAAACCGGATATCCCGAGCGCGGATGTTTGTAATCGTCAGCGACATATTATTAATTTACAGGCCTTGACCCTCGGAAAATCAATTCATTTCAGTCAAGTTCCGAGGTTGGATCGTTGCGGCCTTGTCTTCCGGGCAATCCTCTGGAACGCTGTCGACACGCGCCATTAATGGATACTCGACCTTGATCTTGCTCAAATGAAGGCATTGGAACAACAGAAACAGAGATTCGGCGAGACCGAGCGGTCTTACCAATTGCATCTCCCCACTGCTGCCCCCCCTTCCGAGGGCTTCCCTGTCCTCTTCGTATTCCATGGGTCCGGAAGCCATTCCGACGCCATGGTCAATCTCGGTTTTCGAGAATTGGCCGACAAAGAACCCACATTGGTTGTCTTTCCAAACGGGACACAAGGAGCTTGGAATGACGAGCGCCCGAAACGTCGCACGAGCACAGGAGAAGCCGACGATCTTGGCTTCGTTACAGGGCTGATCGACAGCTTAGGCCGGGAATTCGCTATCGACACCAAACGCCTTTACGCAGCCGGATTCTCCAACGGCGGCATGTTTTGCCACAGGCTCGCCGCCAGGTGCTCGGAGCGCTTTGCCGCAGTGGCCGCCGTTGCCGGGACGCTCCCCACTGTCATTGCCGAGTCGTTCACCCCTCAGGCCCTCATTTCCGTTATGACCATTCTCGGCACCCAAGACGACGTGGTCGGCTGGCCTCACTCGGATCGGGTTCAGTCGGGCGAAGTCCTCACCGGGGACGAGACGGTCAGTCGCTGGATCGAATGGAACGGTTGCACGCGCGAAGCGACCACGGTGCAATCCTTCATCACCGATCCCCAGACCGGAACGCGATTTCGTCAAAGCCTCTTTAGTAAAGGCCGAAACGGGAGTGAAGTCGTCTATGGTCAAATTGATGGCGGCGGTCATGACTGGCCGAAGAGCTGTCGGTGGAAGCCTTATGATACCGCTGCTCCAACACAGTCCGCCGTCACCCTCGCCGAAATTATCTGGAACTTCTTACGGCGACACCGACGGGGATATTAATCGGCACTCCCCACTCGGGGCATCTCATCGGAGGCCAAAATCTTCGGCATCATCTTCGAAAGCCTTTTGAGGGCACGGCTATTCGGATGGTTGGATTGACCGCGGGCCAGCCGCTCCTTTGCCTCTTGATCTCGATTCAAAAGAATCAAGAGGTAAACCTGCTCTTTGACATGCTTCACCTCGCTCGGATTGGCTCGATATTGCTTTTCATGAATCGCGAGAGCGCGCTTGAAGGACTTTTTTGCCATCTGATCGTTCCCGAGGCGGGCCGAAGCGATTCCCAGGGTTGTCCAAACACGCGGCCACTCCGGTTGCAGTCGCTTGGCCTCGTTCAGCAGTGCAACCGCCCCTTCGAAATTCTCGTCCTGCATCTTTTGAGATGCCTGAGCAACCAACTGATCGGCCCGCTTTGAGCTTCCGGTCGTGACATCGACCGTTTTTTCTTTTCCGCCGAAGGACGAGCAGCCTGCCAGACCGAGCAAAAAGATTAGGAGTATTCGCATGAAATTCACCATAATGCGGGGAGTCAAAATGAAAAAAGAGAGAGAAAATCGCCGGCGGTTTCTAACCAATTCGCCAAACGATGCGGGCCTTATTCAAATCATAAGGGGACATTTCCATCTTCACACGGTCCCCCGGTATAAGACGGATAAACCGCTTTCGCATTTTCCCTGAGATATGGGCCAGCACTTCATGCCCATTATCCAGTTGGACCCGGAACATGGTTCCGGCCAAGACTGCGACAATCTTGCCCTCGACTTTTATACTTCCCTCACTCATGCACTCGAACTACCCACTCTGTCATTTACTCGGATTTTCGGTCGGTATCATCATATCCTCAAACCCCAAGAACTTCCAGGCCAGACCTCCAGCTCTACAGCCCTTCCAGGCGAGGGGGGCTAGCGCCTTTCGTCTTCATCCGACCTCTCAGATCGGAGCGCGGAGCGATTTGGGAGTCTCGTCCCCGCTCACGTATTCTCAGCCCACCCGCCAGTATTCTCAGACTCGGAACCATCCCCCCAAAGGAACGAACGTCCCACACGCCCGGTCTTAACTCTGTTAACTTAAGATCGAAGCGCCTTGCTCGCAAGGGGCTAACGGGGTGGAAAGAAATGGGAAGAGTAAGTTGGCGTGTGACCTCGGAGACAGTAGGTTGGAAAAGCATAAATTGACGGCATCGAGGCAACAGCCACCCATGCGTATCGGGCGATTCTTTCTTTTACTAGGCCTTTCAGGACTTTTGCCGACTGCGGGATCCGCCTTGGCACCGGGGTCGATGAAAGGGCACAACGAAGCAGACCACCGAGCCGACGGAGCGACCGAGCGCGGGTCGGATTCGAAGCCCACCTTGAAAGTTGCCAATCCCGTGACGGCACCGAATCAACTCATTGTTCGCTTCAAAGAAGGGCAAAGACGGGCCCAGGCATTTCAAGCCGTTCCCAAGGATTTGATTGCGGATATTCGCCCTCTCGGGCCAGAGCCCAAATCGACGCGACGCCGGCAACAAGGCACCGCGCTGGATAAGGGAAAGCCTCGGGGAAATCCTCGGAATGGGTCAACCCGACCGCGATTCGCCGTGGCGACGCTGAAACCGGGGGGCCATGGGACCACCGCGAAAATGGCAAGCGAGGTGATCGAGGCGATCGAATCCAGCCCCGGCGTGCTCTATGCGGAACCGGATTATCCTGTCCGGTTGGCAACCGAGTCCTCTTCTCAGAGCTCACTGCCGAACGATTTCAATCTCCCAAATCTCTGGGGCCTCCATAACACCGGCCAATCCGACGGAAAAAAAGATGCGGACATTGATGCACCCGCTGCTTGGGCGATCACTCATGGCGATCGCGCGGTCACCGTCGCTGTTATCGACACCGGCGTCGATTACTTACATCCGGATCTGGCGCCCAATATATGGGTCAATGAGGATGAAATTGCCGGGAATGGGGTCGATGATGATGGGAATGGCTATATCGATGACCGACACGGGTATGATTTGGTCTCCGACGATAGCGACCCCATCGACGACCACAATCATGGAACACACGTTGCCGGCACAATCGGGGCCGTAGGGAATAATGAGCGAGGGACTACCGGCGTGGCTTGGGAGGTTAGCCTTCAACCGATCAAGGCGTTCGGTCAAAGCGGCAACAGCCAGGTGAGTCGCATCATTGAAGCCGTTCAATACGCGGTCGCGAACGGAGCGGACATTATCAACGCGAGCTGGGGGGAAGCCAAACAGAGTCGGGCATTAAAAGAGGCCATTGTCACGGCGCAAGAACGGGGGGTACTGACCATTGCGGCGGCGGGGAACGAAAGCTCCGATTCCGCCTTCTACCCGGCTGCTTATGACGCGACAGTGGCTGTGGCGGCAAGCGATGACGAGGACAAAAAGGCGCGCTTCACCTCTTTCGGCCCGTTTGTCGATGTCGCCGCCCCGGGAAGCCGGATCTTCTCGACTTTCTTTAATAACGATTTCGGATACTTGAGTGGAACGTCGATGGCAGCCCCCCATGTCACCGGCGTTGCCGCGTTGGTGCTGGCACGCCGCCCAGAGTTCTCAAACATCGATGTGGCCAATATTTTAAAGAACTCGGTGGATCCGATTCAGGGGAGTGACCGCTTAGGAAACGGGCGGATCAACGCAGCCAAGGCCTTAGCGATCAAGCAGCCGCTCCCCAGGACGCACTTGGAGATTCCGGAAACAGCAGCCGGCAACATCGATATTACCGGGAGTGCCTTCGGCAAGCACCTCTCAAATTTCACCCTGAGCTACGGACCTGGAGAGAATCCAAAAAATTGGACCGAATGGCATCGATCATCACAGCCCGTTGAGGATGGTGTCTTATTCGCGGATTTCCACACCCCCCAACTCGAAGAAGGGACGCACACCTTCCGGTTGAAAGCGGCCAACCAGAATGGGCACGCCTCCGTTGCCTATCAAACCGTCCAAGTGGAAAACGTCAACATAACGAGCCCGCAGAACAATGACATCGTTCGGGCAGGCGAGCGGATCACGATTCAAGGCAATGTCTTTGGGCGAGAGCGCCAATATCGCTTGGAATATGGGATCGGGCACGAGCCCGAGGATTGGCGCGATACCGAAATCGATTTGGTCTCGGGCGGCAACAAGCAGGTAATCGGTCAGCAATTGGCCACCTGGGATACCTCCGGTCTGGAGCCGAACCGGTTTTACACCCTTAGGCTCACCGCAACCGATGGGAACGGCGATGAAGATAAGGCGTTCACCCGAATGCTTTGGCTCGACTCGCGCTTAAAGCAGGGTTGGCCCCGGTCAATCCCTACAGGTAACCCCTTCCCCAAGGAAGATTGGCGCCACCTTAAAGCAGTCGACCTCGACGGAAACGGCACTCGCGAAATCGTTATTGTGGATCCGGGCGACCGTGACCAAGCGCCGACTCGGCTCCTGGTCCTCGATCACCAAAACCGACTGCTATGGTCAAAGGAGCTCCATTCCGAGAGTCCCTTTGGCGATATTCCAACGGTGGGGGATGTCGATGGCAACGGCTCGATGGAAATCTTCGTTGACTCCGGGGCCGAAGGGCAAATCTTTGGCTTCCACGCCGATGGGCGGCCTCTAAGCGGGGAGTGGCCGGTAACTCCCGAGACCGTCAATTGGGGAAAGGCCCTCAGCGATCTCAACCAGGACGGCAGGCTCGAATTAATCGCCTACGCCCAATCCTCCATTCTCCGCAAAAGCCGGAAACGACGCCCGCTTGTGGTGTTGGATGCCAATGGGAACACCCTCGCCAAGTGGGATAATTTGCGTGGCTGTTCTTCAATCACCAAGAACATTCCGGAAACCATTCCCGCTATTGCCAATCTTGACGAGGAGCCGGATCTCGAGATCGCCGCTGTATCCGGGTGCCACGAGCTGAGCGTCTTTAAGCTTTCGAAGCCGGGAGAGCCAATCTGGTCGAAAGAGGTTAAAGGGACACTTTTGGCCTCACCGGTGACTGGAGACCTGGATGGGAACGGCACCTATGAGATCGTTATCGGGGCTTACACCGAAAAAGAGACACCTGCCGGCGGCCTGTACGCGTTCAATCGCGATGGCACGCAGCTTCCGGGATGGCCGGTCCTTGTCGAGAGCTCCTTTCTCGCGACGCCCGCGTTGGCCGATCTTGACAGCGATCGAGATCTCGAGATCATTATTCCAAGCTGGAAATCGGAGACGCTTCACGTGCTTCACCACCACGGGTTTGCCATGAAAGGTTGGCCCGCCGAGCCGAGCTTCCAAGGTGTCCCGAAGTCGAGCCCGACTGTCGCCGACATCAACAATGACAGTGAGCTTGATATCATTTACCCGGCAGTCGGCTCTTGGCTCCAAGTGGTCAGAAATGGTCGCACCAGGAACGTGGGTGGCATCCGGGCGTGGGACAGGCATGGTAAGCCGATCGACCTGACACCGAAGCGTCCGCTAAACGGAATCCCCTTTGAGGGGGGCACCGGTTCTTCGGTAAAGCGTTCGGCAGCGGCAACCTTGACCGACTTGGAAGGGGACGGCCGGCCCGACCTTTTGCTCGCCTCACTCCAAGACACCGCTTATCTGACGGAAACTCCGTTTGCCAAGCGCAAGTTGCGGAGCAGCCTCTATGCTTGGGAGCTCGATGTCGGCTACGATCCCGGCAACGCCCCTTGGCCGATGGCCCGGCAAAATCCCGCCAACACAGGACGCGCTCCGTTTATCCCACGAGAGAATCACCCGCCCGTGCTGGACCCCATTCCCGATCAAACCGTGGCAGCGGGGCAAGCCTTTGTTCCGATCAAGCTCGACCATTTCGTTGACGATCCCGAAGACCCGGACGACTCCCTAACCTGGAGCATCGCCGGAAATGAGCAACTGATCGTGGCCCTGACCGATGAGCGAGTCCTAAAGGTGAGCCCGCCAAGCGCTGGTTGGATCGGGCAAGAGACACTGACCATAACGGTGACCGATCCCGGAGGGCTAACCGCCTCAAAAACCGTCTCTTTCTCGGCCCGGGAAAATTACAACCCTCCCCTGGCTCGCCTCGACACGGCGCAAACACCGGAAGAGACACCGGTGACATTGGATCCTTCAGCCAACGACTCGGCACCGAGCACCACGACTCCGGAACTGATCCAGTTCAGTCAGGGCCGCTTCGGAACGGTCAAACGGACAGAGGGCGGACTCTTGGAGTACACGCCCAACCCCGATTTTCATGGAGAGGACTCTTTCAGCTATACGGTCAGGAACGAGATCGGAGCCACCGCGATAGGCCACGTCCGGATCCAAGTCCACCCGGTTAATGATCCACCGACAGCCTCTAAAGACCGTTTCATTACCCGGGAAGACACAATGGTCGTGACACCGGTCAGGGCCAACGACGTCGATCCGGAAGGCGATCCGCTTCGCTTGGTCGACCGGGAGGATCCCGAGCATGGCACCCTGGATACCTCCAAAAAAGGAGCGCTGATCTATTCTCCCAACCCTGATTTTCACGGAATCGATACCTTCTCGTACACGGTCGCCGACACCAGCGGGGCCAAGTCGACCGGCACCGCCCAAGTGAGGGTCAAATCGGTGAATGATCCCCCTCGTGTGCTCGACCAAACCTTTGAGCTAAACCGAAATACCAAGCAGCATATCGAATTCGAGGCCAAGGATCCGGATGATGATGATTTGACCTTCACTGTGGTAAAGGGCCCGGAGCATGGCGAGCTCTTCAACTTCCCCGAGGTTGCCGATTACCTGCCAACGACCGGATTTTCCGGCAACGACTCCTTCACGTACCGCGCCGACGACGGCCGCAAAGAGAGTGGGGAAGCAACGGTCTCCCTGACCATTACCGACCGCAACAATCCACCCGACGCCAAGGGCCGGCGCTTGAAGACGAAGAAGGAGCAGCGGTTGCCGATCGAGCTCAAGGCAACCGATGCCGATGACGATCCGCTGCAGTACCGGATTGTCACCCACCCCAACCACGGCAAATTAACGGGAAAACCGCCTTCGTTGGTTTATCACCCGCAGCCGGGCTTCAAAGGAGATGATCGATTCGACTTTGTTGTCTCGGATGGCATTGACTCCAGCGAGCAAACCACAATCTCGATTACAGTCACCGACAAGAATACAAAGCCGCACGCTGAAGACCAAATGGTCGAGACCAAAATCGGTCAACCGGTCGAGATCCATTTGAAAGCCGACGATCCCGAAGCCGATCCGTTGGTCTACACGGTCACCGACGCCCCAAAGCACGGGGTATTCCAGAAAAGCTTTCCGAGCCCAACCTACAAGCCGGAGGAGGGATTCGTCGGCTCGGACCGGTTCCGGTTTGAAGTCACTGACGGCCAACTGACAAGCGGGGAAGCAACAGTCACCATCGATGTCCTCCCTGCCAATGAGGCCCCGGAAGCGAAAACCGAAAGCATCAAAGTCCCGAAGGAAACCGCGAAAACGTTCAGACTCCCTGCCAGCGACCCCGATGGCGACAAGCTCCAGTCCGTCGTTATCGACGGCCCCGAAAACGGCCGTCTCGCCGGGCAAGCCCTCGAGTATACCTATCGCCCATCCGATCGCTTCGCCGGCGGTGACGCGTTTTCCTACCGCGTCTGGGATGGCAATCACTACAGCCCTGAAGCCACCATCAACATCTCGGTCCTGCCCACATCACATCCCAAGAAGGTTGCTTTCGAAAGCATCCGGCAGACAGGCAAGGGCGGCATTCGGCTGAAGCTTACCCGCTCTCCCAGCACACCAATGACGATTCAAGCCTCCACTAACCTGATCGATTGGAAGAACATTGCCACCATCGAGCCCGGCGATTCCGCCACCTCCGTCATTCACACGAACGCCGGCGAATACCACTTCCGATTCTTTCGCCTTCAATTCAGTGAAGCACCCCCGGAAAGCCGCGACAACAACAAGCAGCCAGCAAAGTAGTCGGGCGGACCGAGCGCTCTGCGTTACGCCCGACGTAGCGGAGTGCGGGCCCTACCACAACGGAGTTGGTAAGGTTGGCAGTTCCCTGCCGACCGTTTTTTCGCTCCGCTTGCCTTGGCTGCTCAAACACGATAAATAAGGAATATGTTTCGAGACATTCGCTCCTACGACGATTACACGACCGTACGGGCCAGCCCGGAGGCCCTCTTTTTCTTTCTGGGCCTCAATTTCTTTTTGCTGGGACTCCTGATTGTTATTTTTCCGGCCCTGTTACGAATTCTGGTAGCGGCGTTCCTCTTCGTGAATGCCGCTTTCTTTCTAGTACTGGCCTGGCGCCTATGGCGACTCAAACGCTCCGTCAGCCGAGAGGCCAAGATCTTTTGGGACTTTTAGCCGGCCCGTCGCGCATTAACCTTCATTGGACAAGAAATTAAGCGAGGCGTTGCGTTAGACCCGTTGAAATGAGCCACCTAGATCGCGCAGAAGAAGTCTTCACGATCGAGATCGAGGCGTTGCAAGCGGTGAAAAGCCAATTGGGCTCCTCCTTCGGCAAAGCGGTCGACGTGATTGCCGAGGCGTTGCGCCAACGAGGCAAGCTTGTCGTGGTCGGGATCGGCAAGTCCGGGAACATCGCCCAGAAGATCGTCGGGACGCTCACGAGCACCGGTTCCACAGCCGTGGTTCTCAATAGCGTGGACGCCCTTCATGGAGATCTTGGGATCATCAATGACGGCGATGTCATTATCCCACTGAGCTACTCCGGAGAAAGCGAGGAGCTTTTGCAGCTCTTGCCGGCAATCAAGCGATTCGACGTGACGATCATCGCCTTCACCGGGAGCCCAACCTCGACACTGGCTCGGTTCAGCGACCTTGTGCTCAATGTTCAAGTCCCGCGGGAAGCCTGTCCATTTAACCTGGCGCCGACCTCAAGCACTTCGGCGATGCTTGTGATGGGCGATGCCCTGGCCATGGCGGTCCTGTCAGCCCGGGGGTTTTGCCAGCGCGATTTTGCCAAGCACCACCCTTCGGGCTCGATCGGACGCGCACTCCTGCTTAAGGTCAGCGACATCATGCGTACCGGGTCGAGAAATCCGATCGCTCAAGCGGATTGGCAAGTCAAGGAGGCATTGCTGGAG
>JAHEOI010000157.1 GCA_018610125.1 Verrucomicrobiota bacterium | reverse complement strand
GCAAATTTGCAAATCCAATTCGCATGACCACAGGTCATGACAAGGTCGAGCGGTCCCTGACTCCGGTCGACACTGAGCTACCCGAGGGAGATTACTTCTTTCGCGTCCGAGCCATCGGCATCTCGCATAACCCGAGCCGTTGGACCCAAGCGCGAGCCTTCCGAGTCCGGCGCGAGCAAGAGCCGGCCGAGGAAAGCGAAGATGATGCAGAGAGCGACCGGCCAACCCGGCCGCTTGTTCGCGAGATCAGCCCGGATCGTCCCCTTTTCTTGATACCACACGCCGGACGCGAGGCATTCTGGGAGGCCCTGCCCGATTCGGTGAGACCGATGTTTGCTGAACGCCATAAGCTGCCACACCGCTATGACAAGGCACCGAAGCATCCTGTCCTTCTGTCGCTTTCCCACACCGGGAGTGGTCTCCCGCCTTATTCGCGCCTCGAGCAATTGTTTAAGATGTCCGATAACTTTCTCGGGTTCTGGTACGCCGAAGGCACTTACGACCCTGAAGTCGGAGTGCAAAACCTCAAATTTGCCGCCAAGCACGGGCGCTACACCGGCAAGCTGGGCGGCTCTTTCAGCGGTGTTCGGCATGGAGCCCATAAGCGGTTTTACAAAAGCTTGAAGGATTATGGCCGCTACTTCCTGCCTGCCTTCAAGAGCCAGAACCCGCAGGCGCCACTGGACGGCCAGATCAACCTCATAGGTCTTTACCTCTCAGGGCGCACGGGGGTGTGGGGAACCGAGACCGAGCGGTTCACCCCGCTCTGGCCTGGAATCCTTTCGGGCTACCGGGTCGGCAAGCCCACTCCAGATAGGCTACGGCATACCCGCACACGCCTGCAGCAGCGTCCTATCGACTGGATGCCGACCTTCCTGGTGGGACTGGCTTACGGTGCCTGTTCCTATCGCGTCGAGGGAGCAGTCGGGGCCAAAAAGAACCCCTCCAAAGCCCGTATCTGGATCACCCATACCGAGAACGAACGCTTCGGCCCGCTCTGGAAACGGGCTATCGGCCCGTTCTTTAAAGACATTGTCGAACATGACCTGATACCGAGCCGTAAGGAGGTGCAAAATCAGGTGAGAGGCGCCATCCAACTGCAGCCGGACGAGACCACCCCCGAAACCTATCCCTTTGAGCTGACCACCGCTGTTCATGGCACTCCGACCCATTGGTACCAATGGGTGCCCAACACCCCCCGCTACGGGATTGTGCCGGTCCTCTCTCCTTACGCCACAAAGGCGGACCGCACTCCCTTTGAGAAGGTAATACAGTCGACCGACTATCAGTACCCTTATCAGGCCCAAAAGGCGCTGAACAAAATTTATCCGCCGGTAAAATCAAGTGCCTTCTGCGTCCGTTCGGGCGACACAGGCGTCATCACGCACAGCGGTGAGATGTATCGGGACGTCCCGTTGCCCATCAAGACACGACAAAAGTATTTCGGCAAGATGCCTACCAAAGTCATACCGCGCGAATACCCGGTTCGAGCAACACCGCAGTATTACCGCATGCGCCTTACAAACGGACCCATTGCTTCCATCGAAGGGGAAGTCGGCTTTCGTCAATACCTCATCCTCAAACAACGCCCGCGCCGGCTTTTTGTCCATTGCAATAATTACAAGGAATTTCCGACTCGACTCGTTCTTAATCCGAAAAACGAGGTGGCTATAAGAGTGGTCCCTGAAGAAGCGCGAGTTTCCATCGAGCAAGCAGATGATCAAATCGCACTCCGGCTAAGACATGATCACCCACGCGGCGTTGTCCGGATCTTTGTCGAGCGTAAACAGCATCGTTGACGTAACCTTCCGGCCACAAAACCCTCTAGGAGTCAGGATGTTATGATAAGAGCCTTTTACTTGGTTTGTGCAATGCTCACCCTGGCGGTGATAACGTTCTTTAACGGCACCGCCTCCCTTAGCGCCGGCGCAACGCATCCGGATAAGCTCGCTCCGGAAATGCAGATCACCAAGAAAAATGGAAAAATGAAGCTCCGTCGCGACAGCAGTCTCCGCCGCGATTCGGATTTCCAGCAAAAATGCCGCCTTGAATATCGACGGCTCAAAGAGGCGACTGGACCAATTCAAGTCGCTCGCCTGTGCCGGAAGTGGGCGGCGGATCGGCTGACTCGGTTTAAGAGCCATGCCGAGCAAGGCCGATTTCACTTTAATCTGATCCGTGATTCCGGAGACTATTTATCAAAGGCCCGACGCCAACTCCGCTATGCCGCCTATTTAGGCCACGAGAAATCCGTCAAACAAATCCGAAAGAAAATCCTGAAAGTGATTGCTCGATTCAAAAAGCTGCAGCAGCAATACCGTCAGGATATTCATGAGGAGTGTCAGTGGCATATGCAGCAGTATCCGGAGAAAAAGCAGTTCGGCTGGAAAGATTTGCGGGCCAGACAATCGTTCCGTCAGTAGCCCGACGGCCAAATAACGCGCAAACCGCCGGCTTTCTTGACAGTGCCTCCCGCCTTGGTAAAATCCTATCGTACAGTTGACAACCCTATTCTGGGCAAACCATGCGATACGCATTTCCCTCATCTGAAAGGCCGGTTGATGCCCAAGCGTTCAAGAAGTTCCTGCATGAGGAAGCGCAACTAAAGTGTGCGGCTACAGGCTTCCGGCTCAAAAGTGATGCGAGAACTTCTTGAACGCTTAATCAAGCTTACTGGCGCGGAGACTGGAAGATCCTTGGCAGGCTCGCCGGGGCCGCGTGTAAGGGCGCTCCCGTTTTTTTCTTTAAACTGCCGCGTTGTTGCGTTTCAATTAATGCTTTGATATGAAATTACGACGAATTCTCTTCCCTTTCGTTGTTGTCGCCATAGGCGCTCTCGGCACATCCGGCTCCGCTTGGTGTAGCGAGAGCAAGCCGAATATCGTCTTGATCATGGCCGACGATCTGGGCGCCGAGTGCCTGAGCTCTTATGGGGGGCGCAGCTACAGCACGCCTCATCTGGATCAAATGGCGGAAAATGGCATGCAGTTTCAAAATGCCTATTGCCCACCGGTCTGCACGCCAACCCGCGTGCAATTGATGACGGGCCAATACCCCTTCCGGAATGGGTGGCCGGACGGAATCTGGAACAAGCCCAAGGACAAGCAATTCTTAAATCCCAATCGCTTTAACTTTGCAAGCATGCTGAAAAAAGCGGGGTATAAGACGGCCGTGGCGGGAAAGTGGCAGTTGGCGCGCTTCGAGGATCGTCCACACCATGCCCGAAACCTTGGCTTCGATAAGCACTGCCTCTGGACATGGCTGTATTCCAAGCCGATTCCAGGTATCCGGCTGGAAGGCAACAATAAG
>JAHEOI010000156.1 GCA_018610125.1 Verrucomicrobiota bacterium | reverse complement strand
CAGCTCCATTACCGCCTCCCCCGCCAACAAATCATCGCGGTAAACAAAGTTGGATTGACCGCTTTGAACCGGGGCCAGACCATACTCTGTCTCGCGGTATTCCTCATGCCGTATAAGGAAACGCAATCGTTTTGGATTTTTTGGAATGCTCCGAGTCTCCCAATGGCCGCCGGAATCGCTGACCGACCGATCCAACGTCGCCATGAAATATCCACCAGCCCCGTTCTTGACAACTCCCTTGACGACAATCTCTGCGTCGGCAACAGGCTCCCCTTTCGGGTTTTTGATTTGGCCGGCGGCGCGTGTCCCCGACTCCATCGGAATCTCCACCACCTTTGCAAAAATCCCAGCCTGTTTTGCTTCGACGTTGTCTTGTAAAGGGATGTGCCGGCCATGACTCGCCCGGACGCGAAAGTAGTCGAACGTTGCCGGAGGATAATCCACTTGCACTTCACCGTCGGCATCCGAGATATAAGTTCCCCACTCCGGTTGGCCTTGCCGCCCGAACGGACGAACCCTCACCGACACTCCCGATAGCTCTTCTCCGGTTTGCCGGTCGATAAACCGCAACTCTGTAGTGCGTCGGTATTTTTCCTCGGCACTGAAGGTTGATCGCACTTTGGCGTCAGTCGCGTTTGACGACCCGGCATTCCGTGCGCGCGACCCTTTCTCCAAGGTTATGCCGATCACCATCGGGCTTGCCTGACTGAACATGGACACCACATCGATATCGGATATTACCCGCGATGGCCGTGGGTTTGGGATAGGGGTGTGGTACAGGCGCAACCGTCCATTGTAAATTTCTCTTTGCCAAGGCGGACATGTCCACACGACACTTGAGGCTTTATCTCTCAGCTTGGGAATATCGTCCCATTGACTCTGTTCGAACCTCTGAACGTGATGATTGTACACAATCGGGAATACATGCCGCTCTCCATCGCCATAATTCAATGCCACCTTCGCAACCGGTCGTCCCGACTCCGCTTCATCGATTATAGTGTGGAGCAGATGGAGCTTGACTGCCTTCTTCCCGACGGCGATCCCTTCCCTCCTTGTCGGATAGAACTTCCATTGCGTAAAGGCGTCGTGGATGCCTGTTAATGGAAGCGCTCCGTCTATCTTGAATGGAATCCCGTTGAGCTCTTTTTTGCCTTCGGACATGGCCCGCAATGGAGAATCCTCCCGAAACTGGTCAAACTTCCGTTGATATTCGGATAAATTCAGCGGCACAAACGGCGAGGAGGTCGCAGCCGCGCCTGAAAGGCTCGGAGAGATCCACGCAAAACCCAACCCCAAAATCAGGGCCCCCTTCGCACCGGCAAATTTCATGCAACACTTCATAAAAACACCCTCGGTCATGCCAAGCCTTTGATTCGTCGGTAAATCCATTCAACGCTCAATAGAACGACGATCACTGCGAACCAGATCCACTGATCCCAAAGCGGATGCTCTTTCGTTTCAGTGATCACCGGTGCCGTCCCGGCCAACGCCGCCCGAAGCTTCCCACTGTCGCTCTCCTTTGAGCTCAAGGTTTTTCCGCCTGACTCGTTTGAGATCATGCTTAACGTCTTCGGGTCGGCACGAAGATCATTCATCTCGGATTGCGCCCGCTTTTGGCAGATCAACAGCTTCTCGTCGTGGGACTCCCGATCCAGGTCGCTGACGCGCGCTCGCACCCGATACGTTCCGGGCTCGAGAGGCCCGATTTCTCCTTGGAATTCCCCCACATCCGGGTCAAATTCAGGCTTTAGCGTTTGGGCAATTTTCTGCCCGTGCCTAACCTCAACTGTGACAACACGCCCTCGATTTCCGGAAGCCGGCCGATCAGTGAGTCCTACCGTGACCGGCACCGACTGTCCCTCGCCAATCAAAGTCGTGCCGAGCTCGACACGCACCGGCAGCCCTTCCTCACGCACCTTTTCGGCCCCGAGCCAACGCATCGCATTTGCCCAGAACTGCTGGTAATACCGAGAATCGCAATTTGCCTCGTTCAGCGGCTTATTCGGGTCGATCTTCTCACCCCAAATTGTTTGGAAAAGCTCACCCCAATAAAAGGTCGTGTCGGGTGTAAAGGCCATACTCCGTCCCTTTCCGATTTCTTGGATCGCCAGGATCACATAAGGACCATGGGAAGAGTTTTGGTTAGGATGCTCCAACAGGACCTCGGCGCCGGGCTTGGGGCGGTCGACCTCATTAAAGCCATGAAGCTTGGGGAATTTCTCCGTCCAGATCTTTCGATTCTTTGATGCGTCATCGCTCAGTTGCATGATGGGATGATCCCAGGCGGAGGAGGGAATTTGAGGCTTAAATGTGCTCGTCTGGGTATCGTGCTCTTGTTCCATCGCTACAGGAATAACCCGGTCGACCACGGTTTCGTCGTATCCCCCGGATCCGAATGCCGTGATCCCTCCGATCATTAGAAATCCGCCCGCGTCCTCCAGGACAAACCGCTCCATCAATTCCAATTGCTTGTCGGTGAATCGCTCTTTCGGGATATCGCTATTAATGATTACATCATATTTCCGGAGCTCCTCGATCGAGTGAGGAAAGCCTTGCCGCGGGTGCTGAATACGAAAGACGGGATCTCCGGTCTCGGAGTCGACGAATGCGACCTCGCCGACATCGGGACCTGGTTGGCCGATTTGCTTCGAATAGAGGGCTTTCACCTCGATGTCAGGAACGGCATCCAGTGCCTGCTTTAAATAAATCGGTTGCGGCTTATCGTATTCCGTGGTGGTCGGAGCGAGCTCGCCATTATAGCTTCCCGAGGCCTCCATATAAATAACGTCCACCGTCTTGTCCACTACGGTGACGCCAAACCGCAGCTCATTATTGGTCCGTTGCTCCTCTCCCTCTTGAGGCGGGACCTTGACCAAAAACTCCTCGAATCCCATATCCTCGTGCATCCACTCGAGCTCGACGACCTGTCTTCCCCCTTGGACCTCGATATCCTTCATCGCGACGGGGCTACCATCATGAAAGACCCGAATCGGGATTCTTGTGCCCTCGAACCCGGCTGAGCCCAACGTCACCTCCGCTTTGACCGGCTTTTGATGCCGGATCCCACGTTGTGCCACGACATCCTTGATTACAATGTCCGCCGGGGCGCTGGAGCTTCCAATCGGCACGGTGTGAATCGGCACCTCCATTCGTTTGAATTCCTCCGCGATCGATTTCAACGATTGTCCGGAATGGTCGCGGCCATCCGAGAGTAGGACCACGCTTGCCAACTGTCCCTCATTTCCTTGCGTCCTCAAAGCCTCAAGGCTTTCCGCGATCGATGTCCCTTCCTGGGTCGCGCTAATTTCGGAGGCCGTATCAAACGCCAAGAGATTTGTGCCAAAGCCATAAAGATTCACCTTGAAGGCGGAAGGGACCTCCAGTTTGTTTCCGATCCAATCTTTGGCCGCATCGATGCGTCGCCTCTCTTCTTCCGGGATTTCCATGCTTTTCGATGCATCCAAAAGCACCGCCACTTCTCCCGGCGGGTAGTGGCGCACCTCTTCGACCCATTTCGGACCCAGCAGGCAGAAGATGAGAATCATTAAGGTAACAAACCGCAGGCCGACGAGGAACGAGCGCTGCGCGCGACTGGCCGAGCCCGGCGCCGACCGATAACTCCAGTATAAGATCCCGCCGGCAATCAACACACCGGAAACGATCCAATACCATTCCGGGGAATAACTGAGCTTAATCATAATTAAATGGCCCTATTCGGCATAGGAGAGCCTTTTGAAATATTCTGCCACCAATCCTTCAAATTCCTTGGGATACCGTTGGTCAGCCAGCTTGGTCGGTCGGTTTCGACCATGGTAAATTCGACGTAAATCCGAAATCACTTCCCTGAGAATCGACCCACCTTTCAATGCCGAGTCACGGGCTTGGGCGACTTGATCGCGGCGGACTGCCCCGGCTGCATTTTGCCATTTGCGAGCCGCCTTCTCGGTCCGGCGACTTACGCGATAGCTGATTCGGGAATCCCGACCCGAAAGGCCCCGCAGCGTTTTGGCAAGACGTTTCGCCTTTTGAGCAATCGCCGATTGCCTTTTGGAAAGAGTCCCCTCTTCCCCTTCTTTCCCAGATTGCTTATACGCCTTATTGAGCTTCGCCTGTCGGTTGGCGATTTTTTCCGCCCGGCGTATTGCCTGCGTTAACCCCTCTTGCTGCTCGACTTGCTGTTGCTTCTTTAACTTTTCAATCGCCTGTAAAACAATCTTCGTGCATTTGTTACTCCCTCCCTGGCACATGCTCCGAAGGTCCGGCAGCAGCCGCGCGGCTTGGTAGAGATGCCCAAGGGCATCTTGCTCTCGCTCTAGCGCCGGTTGCTTCCGGCGATTGCTCAAAAAGGTTGTCGCCTCAGCCATCGACGCAATGGCTTGTTCAAACTCGGCTTTGGCCTCATCCGGCGAGACACTGAGGATAAACGAATTTTGGAAAAGCTCGGCAAATTTCTTGGCCTCCTTTTGCATTGAGGTAAGCTTCCCGAATCGTTCGGCCGGCGCCTCGGAATCCGCCTTTTCGGTTGCAGCGATAATTTGCTTCTCTATCTGCAGGATGTTGATCCGTTTGCCCCCTCCACGACATTGCGACAGTACCGTCGCGTTCGTCGTGTACTCGATGAAATAGACCGAGGACTTGCCGATGCCGGGGCCATCCATGCGATTATTATCCCTCGCCTTCGCGTAATAACTGACGAGCTCGTAAGGCTTAAGGTTGAGCTCGCCGAGGTCGATCGTGGCAGTCGCCTTCACCTCTCCCGCACTCACCTTCTCCGTCGAGCAGGCCATTTCCCGCTTTGACCCTCCTACCTTCTGGTAAACGAGCTTAACCTCATTGACTCCAAAGTCATCGGTAACTGTGATCTCGACCGGTATCTGGTTCGTGGGACCGGAGCGAATGTCCTTACCGGGATCACTAATGGTCACTTCGGGAGGCTGGTCCGGAACCACGCTCACTCGATAAGGTTGGTCATTGAGGGCGGTACGCCCGTTCGTGTCACTCACTTCAATCCAATACCGACAGCCTGACTTCGGCAGGAATGAAGCGGCCCAGCTTCCGTCTCCCGATTGCTTCAGCGATAGATTTGATCGATCCGCGAACTTCAGCTTTCCTTTCGCAATATTCCCGGAGGTCCCGATCGAATAGCTCAATTCGCTCCCTCGCACCACTGTCAGATTGGGCGAATGGACAACGCGACGGTCAAGACCTGTGTAATCCGGACAATCGACGCCGATTTTGATTCCGTCAACGCTCGGCGGTACATAGGGGGTGATACGGTAAGTCTTGGATGTCGCGGTCTTGCCGGTTACCCGGTAGCGAATCGGCTCTTCCACCGTGTCAATGGTGCGGGCAAACTCGCCGGTTTTGTCCGCCTCCTCCATCGTCAAGCGCTCCCAAGCCATTTCGGGCCCACGTCGAACCAATAGTGCCAAGCTATTGGGCATGCGGCCATCTGCTGTGGCCCGGATTGTCACCTTTCCTCCTCGTGGCGTGCCGGTGTTTCCCGGTTTCACTTGTAATTGACAGTAGGGTGTGTTTGCCCATGGGGAAAGCGCGCGAGCAAACGCTGTGGTGGCCGAGCCCGCCGCCATCCAAAAGACGCCTATCCCGACGAGACTCGCCATCACGCAGGCCACCCCCCATAAAACCTTCCTGTAATAGTCCGGCTCGACCAAAAGCAGTCGCCTCGCGGCCTCGCCTTGCAGCGCCTGAATCATGCCCGCTCCACTTCCGTCCCGACTTTCCGGGCTACTTTGCAAATATTCGGCCGCGGTTGAAACTACGCAGCCAAGCTCCGGTCGTTGCGACTCCATTTCGAGGGCTGCGTCCTTGGGACCCGTCCGTCTCCACCAAAGATAAATCATGCCAGCCGCACCGGCGAATATGCTAATGGCCGCAACGGCAAAGGCGGCAATTCGTCCCCACAGGGGCAAAACGAGCCAATGGTCCAAAATGGCGGTCACAAGGAACGCAAAGAGAGCGATTGCCAACCCGCTCACCATTAGACAAAGCAGGGTTGATCGGTCTCGCTGTCTTGCGGAGGTCTTCAACCGATCGGCTGTGTATTTCGCATAGTCATTCATAACGGGCGTCTAAGCATCTTTAAGGTTCAATGATTGCAATCAGGCGTAAGTTCGGTTGGCCAAAACGAGCTCCAGGATCAGCAAGAGTGCGCCACTGGCCAACAGATACGGCCATAACTCATGCTTTTCGCTTAAACTTGATAGCCCTGTTTCACCAGCATTCGCTGCGCGCGGCTTACTCCGGACAAGCTGATTGTCAACCTCGCTCGCAGTAAGCGTCCTCAAGTCACTTTCCTCGGGGGGAATGTTCACCGGGATCGGTCGTATCACTTTGCCCGCCCCATCCAGAATTCGGTAAAGGCCCGGTGTCTCGAATCGCAGCCGAACACGCTTCAGCGTTTTCGATTCGAGCTCTCGCCTGTCGCCTTCGGGTCCAATGATCGCCCGCGGGGCCGCCACTCCGTCTCGAACATTTATGTCATAGGTACGACCCGCCTCGTAACTTTCCGAAGCCTGACGCTCCTTTGTCGCCCGCTGAGTCACGGCGCGGCCCAGATAATGCAGCCACGGAAGAAATGTCTTGTGTCGAGGCCAATCGGTCCAGGTTGTGCTCGCCGACGTGTTGACGATGACAACCTCTCCCTGTCCCATAGCCCGGCTAACGACAAACGCCACATCATCATTAAACCGTGCCAATACTCGACTTCCCTCCTTTGACACCATCGCAAACCGTTCCTTGAACGTCGGGATCTTCAAATTTCCATTCTCACGATTTCTGAAGGCACTGAAGACACGAGAAGTTTCGTCGAACGACTCAATGCGCCAAGGCCCATTCGAATCGCTGGAAGCCTCTTCCTGTCTACCCAAGGTGACAGGAAGCAGCTCACCCAGAGCGGATTGGTAACGCACGGGGCTGACAGCATCGTTAACAAAGAGCACCAACCCTCCGCCGGCGCGAACAAACTGCTTTAGGCTTTTCGCCAATTCCTTTCCCACAGCCCCAAGACCCGGCATGATCACGAGGTCCGTCATCAGCACTCGTTGTTGCGCAGCCCCTTGAAAGAGCTCAAATCGACTGACCGCCCCCGGCTCCTTTGTCTCAACGCGGAACCGATATCGACTCGGGCTCCCGGCACCCGACTTGGCAGGCGATAACGCCGCTTTCAGAAAAAACTCCGGCTGCCTCGATCGTTCGTTTCCACTCGAGGTCTTCAGGCACAAGGTTGCGATTGGATCACGCTGATAAAATGCGAAAAAGTAATCATCGTCGCCCTTGAAGTCGTCCTGGCCCTTGATCGTAATCTTGGCACGATGCCAGCCTGAGTCAAACTCCGGCAGCGACCAGCGGAACGTTTCTTCGCGCGAGGAAGAGGTGTCGGCAACGGAATGAGCTCCATACCGTTCTCCGTCCAAAGAGAGTGTTACCTCAGCCTCAACTCCGTCTCCTTTTCGATTGCGGCCTGTCGTGATCGTCGTCTTCAAATGGCCGGATTCGTTGCGCCAAGCTCGCGTCACATCAAGATTGAACGGATCATCCTCTCCGACGGGTCGAATCTCGACCTTGAGATCCTCCGGGACAGCGGACCGGCCAATCTTCCGGCAGCTTTGCCACTGCAGGTCTCCCACAATCACCAAGCGTCCTCCTGCTTGAGGTCGTTCCAGCAGCCACTTTGTCCCACGGCGAATCCCGTCACCCAAATCCGCCACTCCGTAGCCGGGCTGCAATCCCGCCAATTCCTTTTTCAAAGCCGTCGGCGAGCGCCATTTAGGGCTTCGATCCGCACCGTTGGGCGTGGTTACCAAGATTGCTCGATCGTGTGGACTCAGCTCACCGACAGCCTCTCGAACCTTGCCGAGCGCCTCGGTCCAACGCATCGCGTTACCGTCGGTTGCCCTCATGCTGCCTGATCGATCGAGGACAAAGGCGACATACTCCGGAAGCTCTTCCTTGGTCGCCCCCGCTCCCGTCGGCAGGTAAGGCTGAGCGAAGGCAAAGACAATCAGGAGCAACAACAACAACCGGCACATCAACAAAAACAGATGAGAAAGCCGCCGTTTCCGCAGCATTTGCGCATCCGCAACCTTAAAGAACCGGACCGAGCTAAACCGAATCCTCTGCTTCCTTCGCCGAAACCAAAGGTGGATCACGATGGGAACCGCGAGCACGGCCAGCCCACCCAGGATCGCTGCATTTGTGAATAACAGATTCCACATATTGCTTTGCTCAAGCTATCAATGATCGGCGTTCAAGATATTCCCCCAAAGCATCGCCTAACGCCGCGTCGGAATAAGCTCGATTGTAATCCGCCCCCAACCCATTTGCCCCGTGAGCCACTCGCTCACAAAATTCCCGCAGGCGTTGCTGATAGATTTTCCGAAACATATCGGCATGGACCGTCACTGTCTCTCCGGTCTCACTGTCTTCGATCAAATACTCGCCTTTGTAATTAAAGTCCCGTTCTTCCGGCGCCAAGACCTGAAATAGGAGCACCTCTTGACGTTGAAAATAGAGCTGTTTCAACAGCTTCTCCACTTTCTCGACATCCGATAAAAGGTCTGAAATGACGACGGTAATCCCTCTCCGATGGATGGTTTCGACAACCTCCCAAATGTCGGAATCCAATCCGGCCCGCCCATCCGGGCTCGCACGTGAAAGCAGCTTCAGCACTTCGTCCAAATGCGTCTGATGCGACCTGGGTGACAGCAAGTCGCACCGATCTCGCCCAAATAGAACCAAACCAGGGGCATCGTGCTGCCGCACCATTAAGTAGCTCATCGCCGAGGCCAGCGTCCTGGCGAATCGGAACTTATTCGGGGAGCCGAAGTCCATCGATGCGCTGCAATCCAAGAGTATGTGGCCATATAAATTGGTCTCATCTTCGAACTGCTTGACATACAGTTCATCCGTGCGCGCCCATACCTTCCAGTCGACGCGGCGAAGATCGTCCCCCTTCATATAAGGACGGTAAGAGGCAAATTCACTACTGTGACCAAAATAAGGGCTTCGATGGTAACCCGAGAGGAATCCATCGACCACGCTCCGGGCCACCAGCGGAAGATCCTCGACGTCAAACAGCGTTTCGATCGCCGGATAATCGGTTGTCTTTTCGTCAGTCATCGCTCAACAAGGCGGTCACGATGTCCCGTTCCGAAATTTTTTGAGCCCGCGCATGAAAATTCAGTATGATCCGGTGCCTCAGCACTTCCAACGCGACGGAGCGCACTCCTTCATAATCGGCGCAGACGGCCCCCGAAATAGCCGCCATCGCTTTGGCGCCGAGGATTAATGCCTGGGAAGCCCTCGGGCTGGCGCCCCAGCGGACATATTCCTGAACCAACTTCGGCGAATGCGGATCCGCCGGGCGTGTGCGCGACACTAGGTCGACCGCATAGCGCACCACCTCGGCGGAGACAGGGATAGAACGGACGTATTGTTGTATCGCCAATACTTCAGCCGCATCAAATACCGGACTGATCTCGGCCTCTTTCCCTCCTGTCGTGTTGCTGACGATGGTTTCCTCTTCAGCGCGGCTCGGATAGTCGCAGTGAATGCTGAGCATAAACCGGTCGGCTTGCGCTTCGGGGAGGCTGTACGTCCCCTCCATCTCCAACGGATTCTGAGTAGCAAATACGTGGAAGGGCGAAGGGAGGGAATGGGTTTTTGTTCCCACACTTACCTCGTGCTCCTCCATTGTCTGTAACATTGCCGCCTGGGTCTTTGGCGGCGTGCGATTGATCTCATCCGCCAATACCAGGTTGGCAAATACGGGACCCTGCAAAAACTCGACCCGACGCTTCCCCGTGTTGGGATCTTCCTCGATGATATCGGTCCCCGTAATATCAGTCGGCATTAAATCCGGAGTAAATTGGATCCGTTTGAACGAAAGATCCAAGGCGCGCCCCAGCGATCGGACCAAGCGCGTCTTCGCCAACCCGGGAACGCCGACAACCAATGCGTGACTGCCGGAAAAGATCGTCAAAACCACGGCCCGAATAACCTCTTGCTGCCCGACAATGGCGTGCCCAAGCTGCTTCTCCAAGGCTTCATACTTCGCGGCCAAATCGTCACCATCTTCTATATTGCTGATGGCTCTCGCCACTTCCGGCTCTGTGGACATACCTCCCATATTATACGTGCTTTTTTGAGTGTTGAATTATTCAAGCGTCATGGCCACGATCAATGCACGACATTGGTTATCCCTGTTTTCAATCCGAACGAGATCCACCTCCTTATCGGGATGCGGATTTTTCCAGCTACTCCGGTAAAGCCTTAAGGCTTCGTTTCGAGCTCGAGATGCCAGCGTGGTTCCCGTCCATGCCATTGACGAGTGGGCGTCCCTGACAGCACGGAACTCGGCAAAACGGGACTTCCGAACGTGGGTTCCGTATCGAATCGGCCACGACAGGTTGGCTCCATCGGCATACCGGACCACGATCCGCGCTACGATGCTTGTCTCTTCCGCCTCGTCCAGAGTGGCGTGCAGCAGATGCAGTCGTGCAAACGGCTTCTCCGGTGAGACCACCATTCCCCCTTGAGCTTCATTGCCTCCCAAATCGAGCCCGTGATCACTCAACCGAAACGGAACGCTCCCCATGGTGACAACGCCACTCGGAACCCCGTCCATACCCACTTCCGACAATGTCACACCGTCCTCGGGCGCCAGATCGACGAAAGTGGCTCGATTCCTTTCCGTTTCGGCCTTTGCCAAGTTTGATATCGGCGACATCCCCGCCGGAATCCAAAGCGCACCCAGTATCACGCAGGAGATCGTCATCAACCAGGAGGGACGCCGCCGAAAAATCCGATTTTCCGAGAGGATCGTTTTGACACGATCCTCAATCTCTTTGTACTCCCCGGAAACAGCCAACGAGGAGGATGGAGCAGCCGGCTCGAAATACGCTGCCAGCCGTTCAATGATCGTCGAAGCATACGTGCGTGGGCTGACATTCAAACCGGCGATGGCTATCTCATCGCATGACTTCTCGCGTTCTTGGCGAATCTGCCGGTTCATCCACCATACGAACGGATGGAAGATAAAGATGGCTTGCACAATGATTTGAAGGACGTTCAGCATCGCATCCCACCGGAGAACGTGCGCCAGCTCGTGACACAGAATCAACTTCCGCTCCCGCGAGCTCCCTTCACGCGAGAACCGTTCGGGGAGGTAAATGCAACCCCGAAGCACGCCCCAGACAAACGGCTGCGAAATTCCGCGTATCAGGCACAATCTGGGACGGGACCGGATTCCCAATGCCTGTACCATTTCGACAAATTCGCACTCCAGCTCCAGATCCGGAAACGTCCGATGGGCAGTCAGGTCGCGTTGAATCCGCCAACCTTTGACCAACGCCCATAAGAGATACCCTACGCTTGCCAACGCCCAAAGCACCACCAGTGCTCGGGCCATGCCCTGCCAATGCGAGGCTGTTGTCGCCATTCCAAAAATCCCCACCTCCTTGGCATCCGATCTCGATTGGTCAACATTTGGCTTTGTTGCCGTCATGACAGCACCGCCGGTTGTTTCCCGCTCCGATGGCTCCGTGGCGCTCATAGGCGGCCTTCCTACACCACGCCACGTTTCAGGCACTTCGAAAAGCGAGATGGACCAAATCGGCGGTACCAGGCACTTCACCAGGACCACCAGCCACAATAAGTATCTCCAGTGGGCACTTGCCCGCCGTAATGCGATACAGACAGCCCCGACACCAATGACGGCAAAGCTGATTTGCCAGCTCTGAGCCCATAAAAATTCCAAGACACTTTCGATAGGCATCTCCATCCTCACTGGCTATTCTTCGGAGTCCTTTTCTTTCGAGGAGCTCGAATCGTTCTCCTCTTCGTCTAAAAGCTGACGTAGGCGTTTGATATCCCTCTCGGTCAGCTTTCGGCTCTTTGCCAAATGCATCACCAAGGGTAATGCTTTGCCCCCAAAAAAACGGTTAATCAGCTCACTTACTTTGGTTGAAATGACGCGATCGGGTTGCATCGCAGAGGAGAACACATAGGCCTTTCCCTGAAGCTCGGCCTGTACGTACCCTTTCTCGCGAAGCCGACGGAGCACCGTTTGCACCGTCCCCAAAGCAATTTGTCGTTCGGCCGGCAATGCGTCATGGATCTCTTGAACCGTCGCCTCACCGAGTTGCCAGACAATTTGCAAGATCTCAGCCTCGGCAGCCCCTAAACCTGGCATTTTCTTCTTGGACACACCCTCCTTTTACAATTGTACGCGTTGGAGTGCAAGGAAGAATTCAAAAAAAAAATTTATCCGATGTGCTCGGTAGAATAGAGCGGAGGTGGGACTGATCCAATTCAGGGTGAAGCTTGGCGTTTTCCGAGGATGACCTCGCACTCTCTCCCAGGCTCTACCTGAACCACTTTGGGATGGCTCAAACGTGAGTCGATCATCATGCCAACTCGATACTTCCCGGGTGGGACTTTGCCAAAATGAAAGCTCTTATCGGGTCGGGCCAGTTTAGTCCAACGGTTTCGGTGCAGCCTCACTGGCATTTCGCCAACACGCTTGATCGCAATAAGATTTTGTGAGCTTGAGTCCTGCTCGATCGCCACCTTTCCGGAAACCGCCCCCCAACGCTTCAATCCGATCAACCGCTTCTTTTGGAATTGATCCAGCCTAATCTCGGCATAGCCCTTCTCGTGCACAACTGCCAAGCCGATGACGTCATGCAAGGGAGGAAGCTTGAATGTTCCCTCCGACGTTGATGAGGTCAATCGCCGTCCGTTCGCCACCTTCCAATTCAAACCGGATAGGAGCGCCCCCTGGGACTTGGTCAGCACGACAACGCGAGCACCGGAAACCGCTTCTCCGGAAGGGCTTTCAATCCGTCCCTCAAAAGGACTGCCGGGAGTAAGAAGGACTTCAACCCGCTTGCTCCCGGCGCCCTTTGGAAACGCCGGCAAGTTCGTCGGGAAATAGTTATCGGCTTCAACCCGAATTCCATGACGATGGTCATGTTCAACGAATGACATCTCAAAGCACCCATCCCGCTCGCTCTTGGCCGACTCGTAATGCCAATGGAAGTGGTCCTCATGTCGATGTCCCGGAATGATTCGAAACGTCTCGATCGGCTCATTCGAACCGGCCTCCGTCACACTTCCGCGGATCTTCAATCGGGGCTTCAATCTTATTGTAGTCTCTCCGCTGGATTTTGGGTCCACCCGTGCACGCTCGGAATAATATCCCGACTTCCGCACCGATATCAGCACCTCCCTTGTAGGCGGCGATGCCCACACCACCTCCCCCCGATCGTTTGAAAGCCATCGCGCCTGACGGAACCCAGTGCCCTCCCTTTCCACTGCGGCGACCGTCGCCTTTGGGATTGGTCTCTCCTTCTGATCGATTACCCGGACCGTCACCGGTCGAGCTTGTCTCAATTGCACCTTTAAAAAACCGAGATCCGGACCAACCGTCATGCTTCGCCGCCATGGCTCAAACCCACCTCGTGTCACCAAAAGAGTCAGCTTCCCTTGAGGCACATGTGAGATTTTAAAGCGGCCATCTTCCGCCGTCCATACGGGGTGGCCGGCTCCGGCCACTTTGGCACCTTCCACCGGCTTTCCGGAACCGTCGACAACTTTCCCGTGAACCGAATAGCCCCGATTAAGAATACAAGCAATACCCTTTTCCAAGGCCACGCGTGACGCGACAACATTGTCAAACCGGTTGCCTTCGGGAACACCGATTCCAATCACCCTCGGGGCGTAGCGTAGGTGCAGGACACGAATCTGAAATCGTTCCCACGATTCCGGAATATGACCGCACGTCCAGCGACCCGCTGCATTGGTCTTTTCAAAGTGTCGTCCTTTAGGAAAGCCTGCGTTGCCCTTACCTCCTGAAATGCGCTCGATATAGACCCTTGCATCGCCAACGGGCTCCCCCTGTCGGTCCAAGACGCTTCCACCGACCGCCACTCCTTCTTTCAGCTCAAACGTCATCCGGTCGGGAAGCTTGTCCCGATTCGTCATCTTAACTTTGGGAGCGAATTCACTCGACCAGACCGATATCCGCAACCTCTCCCAATAGAGAACGCAATTCGGGATTTCGACCCTCCCAACACGATCCGCAGTAAGATGCCGCTCGACGGAACCGGTTCCCCCAACATACTCCACATGTACTTGAGCGTTCTCGATCGGGTTTCCAGCCTCCTGATCAACTACCTCGACACGAAGCAACCGGTCACTAACCCCGGCTCCAGTGCCCGGCAATACCGCCATTGAAGCCAATAAACAGCCCCACCTCCACGCCACGAGCCTCCAAGGTACGCCGGCGCTCCAAGGTACCGATCGCTTTTCTGTGACTCTTGTGGTCCTCCTCTCCGCCATATGCCTCCATAAGGCTTGCCGCATGGCACCCCCCGGTCAAGGTAATTGTTCAGGCTTAGTTCGAGCCGTGATGATTCAAGCGCGAGGGCTGCTTGCCAATCGGCAGTCCTGACATTTTGGCGGTAATTCTCTGGCTCGATTCAGGTCTGGGTCCCATTTACATCAGCGTCGAAATCAATCCTCATTGGCCGATGTTGATGATGATGATGAGGGAAGGCATTCCCTCATCCTAGGCTGCTGCCCTTAAGAATAATGCCGTTCGGAAATTCGGAGGGGATGGCTTTCAAAAAGGAAAGCTGTCTTCGCCTCCCCCCTTCGAGGAACGGCCTACGGTCTGTACTATCCCTTGGCCCGGCATCCCCTTGGCGATGATTTTGCCTTCCGGAGGGATCAAGAAAATGGCCGGAATGCCGCTGACTCCATATTTGACCTTGTAGTCTTTTCATCGCACTCGATTCTCCCGGCGGCATATTCTCGAGGCTGAACCGCCCATCAGCACCCGTTTCAATCTCGCCAGCACTTTCACAATATTCCGAAGGGGGCGTTGAGACCTTTAACCGGGCATGCGGTACCGGTTTGGATCCGCTCTTGACCACTCCGTCGACCCTGCCCCACCGCCCAACCACAATTTCAGACTCCTTCTCAAATCCGCCGTCCTGATCGGTCGCCGTTTTGAGTCGGTCCAGCTTTTTCTTGCCTTGAACGAAGGTCACGCTAGCCGTAATACCGTTCGGAAAATGCTCATCTCTGACTCGCCCTTACAGGGCTTGAGCTCGTCTGCGTTTCGGTTCCCAGGGTGGAACCCTGGGCTATGTTGACCCGCACCTTTGGCGCTCTCGAACAATGCCCCAACCGGGCAATTCAATGTAGCCACGGATTGATGGGACGAGGAGCGCATGGCCGGTGAAAGCGCTTTGAGCCCGTGCCCGTCGGAAGCAAACGCCTGATTAAAAAAAAGGAACTTGAGGCGCTTGCTTCCGACGGGCACGGGCTCAAAGCTTGGCAATGTGTGCCGGCAATATCCGCGCATTCAGCGTAATCTGCGGTTAAGAGTCCTCTCGTTTGCCTTTGCGCGCTTCTGTTCAACCGCGTCCTATGCCTCCCTCCCCGTCTCCCCGTTCAAGCCCCCGATGCTATTCCTTCTTTACCCGATAGAATTGAGTCGAGACCGGCAACGATGTTTCGATGATGACCGGCATGGCATTCGGCTCGATTGTTTTGACATCGACCCAATCGCCCAAATCGGCAGACTTCTGGAGGATCCAGGTGTCGTTGATCATGCCTTCGAATTTGAATCGCCACCCCTCTTCCGACAAGGTGGGGATGGTCAACCTCGGCTGACGCGCAGTCATCGGCTGCCGCGCGATCTCGGTCAGAGGCAAGCCACGTGCCTTCAAGAGGAAATAGTCGATCTCGAATTCGGCCTGCGCCCCGTGGCTGCCGGCCGTAATACCGGCTAAGCCGCGACGCATGAATCGATTGCCGGCATAATCCCAGCTCGCCCACTCGACCGGCTCCGGGGTTTGATTGTCCGCTCGCCAGATTTTGGCATAGGCGTCGGCGCCGCCCTCGGAGGCAT
>JAHEOI010000155.1 GCA_018610125.1 Verrucomicrobiota bacterium | reverse complement strand
TTTCAAAGCCGCCCGTAGCCCATAGGCTTTCAATCTGAGATTCCATCTGCCAGATCGCTTTCATTTTCCGGTCGATGACACTGTCGATTGGGACCACGATATCCGGCTCAAAGGGCTGCGGCTTCTTAAAGCCATCCTCGGTGTAAAGGAATACCGGATTTTCGGACAATGCCGGCACCGTTGGTAAAAAATTGGTTACGATTACCATGTACGCCGCGTCCTGCACCAAAATCCCGGTGTATCGGTGATCGGGATGATAATCGTTCGGACGATGACTGATCACCACGTCCGCCTTCCACTCGCGGATCAAGCGAACGATCTTCTTACGGTTTTCCAATGTCGGCATCAGCTCGCCATCGTGGATGTCGAGCACTTCCGTCTCGTCGATCCCAAGGATCTCGTCGGCCGCCTCCACTTCCGCTTGGCGCCGTCGCGCCAATTCGCCCCCTGCCATCTTCGCATGCCCAATATCGCCATTCGTCACCGATACAAATTTCACCTGGTGCCCTTGTGCCGCCCACCGGGCACCCACACCGCCGGCATCAAGCTCCGCGTCATCCGGATGACCACCAAAAACGATAATGCGTAATGAATCGTTTTCGCCTGAAGAGCCGCCTTGCTCTTCCGCGCCAGATCCAAGCTGGCCGCTAAACAGCAGCAGTCCCAAAGAGAAAGACAAAGAGAAAAATAAGGATCGATATCGCATAACTCGTGCTCGTGTCGATTTTGTAGGCTTTGGTTGTCGGCTTAACTTTCGGCAGATTGACCGCTCCCCCTTTAAAAGTCAAGCAAAGCCTTTTCGTCGTGCAGTCCCTTCCATGCCCCGACGGGGCAGCTCAATGTACCTGGGGTTGCACCCTAGGTGCCGGTTCGAACGTTCCATCAAGCCCTGTAAGGGCGAGTCAAACGCCCGCCCTCTCTCCCGATCGCAGTGTTTCACGGCAGACGTAATCGAAACGGAATCCATTGAACCAAAGAAACAGCCTTGCCTGACATGCCCGAAGCCGATCCGTTTTTTCTGGACCGTTCTCGACCTGAAGGGTATAACCATTGCGATGTTGATTAAAATAAAACCGCTTTTTGACTATGATTTGTTGGCCCGATAACAATCGAGTTGGACCCAACCCTGGAGCACCCCGGTTGAGGCGATGGATAAGCGCGGGGGCGCTGCTATTGACCATTGCTATCTCGCCGGCGTTCGGCGAGGAAAGACAGAACGTCGTTTTGATTGTGGCGGATGATCACGGTACCGATCTCGGCTGCTACGGGAACCCAGCCATCGAGACCCCCAATCTCGACCGCCTTGCTGAGGAAGGGACCCGTTTCACCCATGCCTTCTGTACCACCGCAAGCTGCAGTGCGAGTCGCTCCGTCATCTTGACCGGAATGCATAATCATCGCAACGGCCAGTTTGGTCACACCCATAGCCATCACGACTTCGACACCCACGATTGGGTCGAGAGCCTGCCGGTCTTACTCTCCCGCGGAGGATACGAAACGGTCTCGATTGGGAAGTTCCATGTCCAACCGAAGTCCATTTACCAATTCGATGCTCGGATCGGCGGGAATCCGGGTGGTGGTCGGAACCCGGTCACCATGGCGGAACGGTGCCGTGAGTGGCTCTCCGATCGCCCGGAGAAACCGTTTTTTCTCTATTTTTGCACGAATGATCCCCACCGAGGCGGATTCCGAAACGATCTTCCTCACCAGCCCAACGGCTTTGGCAACGGGCGCGACTATCAAGGGGTCAAGCAAACCACTTTCAAGCCCGAAGAGGTCAAGGTTCCCCCTTTCTTACCGGATACGCCGACTTGTCGTGCCGAGCTCGCTCAATATTACCAATCCGTGGCACGGCTCGATCAAGGTGTCGGGCGGCTGGTCAAGGTGCTCAAGGACACCGGCCTCTATGATGAAACCGTGATCATTTACACCTCCGATCATGGGATCGCTTTCCCGGGAGGCAAGACCAACCTCTATGAGCCCGGGATGAGGGTCCCCATGATTGTGCGTAGCCCCGAGGCCGAGCAACAAGGCGTCGTCACCGACGCAATGGTCTCGCTTCGCGACTTGACCCCGACTATCCTTGATATTGCCAACGCCGATGGACCGGACGACTACAAGCTCTACAGTCGCTCGTTCCTCGGTGCCCTTGGGAAGTCCAGCCCCGAGGGATGGAGCGAGGTTTTTGCTTCTCACACCTTTCATGAAGTCACAATGTACTACCCGATGCGGGTCGTCCGCGGACGGCGCTACAAATTAATCTGGAACATGGCGCACGATTTGCCCTTCCCTTTCGCCTCCGATCTCTGGGCCGCTCCAACTTGGCAGGTCCAGTATAACAAGGGAATGGATGCCATGTATGGCAAGCGCACCGTAAGGCGTTACATCCATCGGCCGGAGTTTGAGCTGTTCGATCTCAAGAAGGATCCACACGAGACCGTCAACCTCGCGGACAGTCCGAACCACCGGCAACGACTTAAGCAGCTTAAAAAGAAGCTCCATGCCTTTCAAAAACGCACCGATGATCCCTGGGAGCTGAAATGGCGATACGAGTGATTGCACCCATTGATCGATCCTTGGCAACAGCGGGAAACATCCTCAACATGGCCTCACTATGAATCGACGGTCCTTTATCCAATGCGGCAGCTTGTCAATCGGCAGCGCCCTCGCGTCGTTTTTCACCGCCGGTGGCATGATCGCAAATGCTCGGAACAGCCGCGACGAATTGCCTCGTTGTCGCGTTGTGCCCCGTCCGGATGATCAAGCGTCATTCCACATCGGCAAACGGGTCCCGGTCAAATGGCACTATAGCAGCCAATACCCACGACCCTTCTTTTACCCGTTCAACGGTCCCTCAGGCAGCCCCTTGACCCGAATGGGGCATCCGGGCGCCCCCAATCATGACCATCATCGCTCGATTTGGCTCGCTCATCATAACCTCGAGGGGAATGACTTCTGGAGCGATCGGACCGATACCCAAATACGGCAGAAACGGTGGCTGGTTTACCAAGACAATGACGACGAGGCCTTGATGGCGGTCTCGCTTGGATGGTTTGCAGCCAACGGGCAAGAGCTGATCGAGCAAGAGCTGGTGTCGGCCATACGACCCGGACCTCGTGGAGAAACATTCTTGGAGCTTCAGTCGACTTTCACGCCAACCTCCGGCTCGGTGACGTTTGGCAAAACGAATTTCGGTTTTTTGGCCGTCCGGGTGGCCAAATACCTTTCAGAACATTTCGGCGGCGGGACCCTGACCAATAGTCATGGCCAAAAAGGCGAGCCTGCGATCTTTGGGAAACGGGCGAAATGGATGGACTACAGCGGTCCGGTGCCAAAAGGCGATGTCGAAGGGATCTCCTATTTTGATCATCCTGATAATCCGAATTTCCCAAGCTATTGGCACGTGAGGGAAGATGGGTGGATGGGGGCCTCGGTTTGCATGGATCAGGCGAGAACCGTTTCCCAAGAGAAGCCACTCAGGCTTCGTTATCTCTTGCACGCCCACCACGGATCGTGCGACCCCGAAAGAGCCGAGCAGATTGCAAACGACTTCGCCCAAAGCCCCGGCCACGAAGTGGTCAATGCCGAGGTCAAGCACCGCCAATTCCAGATTCAAGAGCAGCAAGGCGACTAGCGCCACCTTTTCGTTACCAACCGTCGCAAACGTTCCTGCGCAATAAAGAGGAGGGAATAAAGCGGCTGGCAGCCGCTTCTACTTTGATCCTCCATGCAGGAGGTTAATACAATGCCGGGTGCGAATTCCGTGCAAAATTGCCGAAATCTGGAGAGACAGAGTCGACATGCCCGTCGCCAAATCCCACATCGGCCTGATTGCCATGGCGAGCGCTCAGCCGATTGAGAGATGGTGCGGATGGCACCCACCGCCCATCATCGATACTGGCGCGCTGCTCCTCCGCAACCATGATCTTTTTTGAGACATCCCCAACGTCGCTCAAGTAAAACGGATAGTACTCCCCCTCCTTCGTAACGACACTTGCCATACCTGTTCCATTCCATAACCACTGACAATTTCCCTATCGTCTCATTCTTCGTCTTCGTCACTTTAGTGCCAACTCCTCCGTTCTATTCCCAACCACAGCACCGACATGTATAAATCTCAGTCAACCTTTAATCCGCAAAAGATGATGGACGGGGGACTGCCAATTCTACCCACCGCCGTTGCGGTAGGGACCGCACTCCGCTGCGGTCCGCGCGTGGACGTCGGGGACGACGTCCCTATCAGGCCCAACCTAAACCTAATACCCTTCGGAAAATGCTCATCTCTGACTCGCCCTTACAGGGCTTGGATTGTTTTTTGGCGCAACAGGGTGGAACCCTGGGCTATGTTGACCCGCACCTTCGGCGCTTCCGAATTATGCCCCAACGGGGCAACTCAATGTAGCCTCCGGGTAGCCCTAGGTGTGCAGGCGCCGACACACAACAAAGCCCTGAAAGGGCGCTTCAAAACCATTTCTCCCGAATTTCCG
>JAHEOI010000154.1 GCA_018610125.1 Verrucomicrobiota bacterium | reverse complement strand
CGCCGCCGCTTCGACTCCGGGATAGCCGACTCCGAGGAGTGGACGCTCCAGGATCCCGCCGCCCTTCTGCAGATTCACCGTGTAAAGTCCCAGGGTCCCGATCGCGATCCCCCCAAGGGCCGGTTTCAGATATTCGGGGAACGAGAGTCGCTCGAAAAGCGATTCCATACGGTATAGGACGATGATGAAGCCGACACCGACGACCGCTGCAAGGAGCCCGAGAATCGCATAAAGCGGGAGCTCCATGGCATTTCGTAATTCATAGGGATCGACCTTCAAGTTGGCGACGTTCGGAAAAAAGGCGTGGGAGACCACGGCCGCGACGACCGAGCTGCAGACGACGACACTGAAGTAGCGCGTGGTGAATCTTCCCAGAATCACTTCAAGGGCAAAGAAAACCCCCGCAATCGGGGCGTTGAAGGTTGCCGAAATGCCGCCGGCCGCGCCACACGCGACGAGATTGCGAATCCATTCCTCCGGCAGTTTGAGTCGTTGTCCCAAGCTTGAGCCGAAGGTCGCCCCGATCTGGACGATCGGTCCTTCCCGTCCTACCGAGCCGCCGGTGCCAATGCAGAAGGCCGATGCCAAAATTTTGACGAAGGCAACGACGGGCCGGATGCGCCCGCCTTCCTTGATGACGGAGATCATGACCTCGGGCACGCCGTGACCTTTGGCTTCCCGGGCAAAGAGATAAATCATTGGCCCGACGATTAAGCCACCGATCGCCGGGATCGCGACAATATAATAAGGTCCGAGAAAGGAGAGGATTTGTGCGCCGTTACCGAAGAAGAATTGGTCGATGCCTTGAATCAAGGCGCGAAACACCACGGCACCCAAGCCGGCGATGACACCCACTACCCCCGCAAAAAACAGTCCTCGGGTCGTATCGGTGGCTTGGGTGGGGGAAAGTTCTCTGATGAGCGATTGAATTGCCTTGGTGCCGATAGTGAATAAAGAACGCATTCTAAGCTTCCGATTCGTTAACCCCGGCGATTGCGACCACAGGGCTATGTTCGGATGCCGGATCTCCGGTGCCTTTCGCCGCTATTGGGCTCACAGCCTCTTGGCAGGCAAATTGCCGTTCCAATGTTTGAAGAGCCGGTCCATCCCGAGAAAGTTGAAAGCCTCGAATCAAACTCATTGCTTCCATCTATTCCTGTTTAAAACCCTTGGCCCTAAGGTGCAAGCGTTTTTCATTCCATTGACCGGAAAAACTGGGAGAAGCCTCAAGCGGCATTCAAGGTGTCCAACACCGCTTTGACTTTTGGCACCTCGTGGGTGCGAAAAAGATCGGTCTTACCGAGTGCCGCCAAAACGGCAAAGAAGCTTTCCGCGGTCCGGACTTCTTCACCAAAAAATTCAAACGCATGGGGAAGGGCGTGCGCGATGGGGAAACCGAGGGAACGGATTCGGAAAGAATTCAAAAAGACCTGAATCTGATGGCGTACCCGGTGTGCACTGTCTTGGAGATTCCGGTAATAGAAGCCAAGGCCGGGATCAAGAAAAACCTTCCGAACCCCGAAGCGGGCGGCCAGATCCAATTGCCTTGAAAAATAGTCGTACATCTGAATGACCGGATCTCGAGTGAAGTCGAACTCGTCTACCTCGCGGACATTGGGTCCTTGGACAAAGCAGAGAATGACCGCGGCATCATGGTCCGAGACCAGTCGAAAAAACTCTTCGGTGCCGACGGTGCCGGTCAAATTCAATAGGCTTGCTCCGGCGTTCAAGCAAGCCTCGGTCACTCGACGATGGTAAGTCTCGACGGATATGAGCGCGCCCTCGCGCGCCAGCTCTCGAATGACCGGCAGGAGTCGATTTTGCTGAAGCTCTTCCTCCACTCGGTCGGCATCTGCCAGGGTCGATTCGGCTCCGATGTCAACGATATCGGCTCCTTGAGCGCGAAGCACACGTGCCCGCCGAATGGCCATCTCCGTTGTCAGACAGACACTTTCCCGATACCACGACTCCCCGGACAAATTCACCACCCCCATGATAGCCGGATGGCGGTTGAAGTCGAATTCATGATTCCGGATCGAAAATGTCTCAACGGGCGTGTTGGCCTCGCTTGGGTAAGAGTTGGCAAGCTCTGCCAATTGTTCCAATGTTAGCATACGTTAGGTCTGAAGAGCCCCTTAATGTTCCCCGGTGTTATTGAAACGCTGGATCCATTGCCGAGCGGTATAATCGAGGTCGACCCCGTTTCCCTCTCCTTGGCGCTCTGACGAGAAGTAGTGATCTTCCAACAGCCGGATGGTCTGCTCAAGCTCTGCCCGCTCTTCTTTCCCGAACGTGACTTTGGGATCCGATTCAAGCTGCCGTAATAGGGTCAGGACGGTATAGGGGGTCACGGGGGAGGGAAGCCGATAATGCTTTCGGGAGCCAGTCCAAAGCAGGGAGCCGCGTTTCGTCAACAGCCATATTGCAAACCCGATTATGATCAGTCCCATAGTGACGAGGAATGCGGGCATGTAGCTGCGGGAGACAAGCGGCACCCCTGAGACGATACGGTCAGGGGCGACACGGATTTGTCGTCCATTGCGCCATTCTTTGTAGTCGACCGACTCGGGCTCAGTATGAAACTTCGGGAACGAATATCGATTCGGCTGACCGGCACCAGCTTCCGGAGTCAATCGGATCTCCCAACGACGCTCGGTTATGGGCACAATGGTCGGGGCTTGGGTGGCCAGATCGCGAATCCGTAACGCCGAATCTTGAACCTCGGCGTTGAATCGATTGTCTCCCGTCGAATCGAGCAGGTTGGCCAAATCCGGCACAAGGCCATGCCCCGAAGCGCGCACGGTCAAAGTGAGCTCTCGGGTTTTTTCCCATTCCCGAGCGTCAAGGATCTGAGCGACTTCCAGATTCGATACCGGTCGCGACCTGACATCCTTAGACTTGGAGGCGACGTTGAGGGATTGGACGGAGGAGCGTTTGGGTAAGACGACAATGCCGGGCTTGTCCGGAAATGGGATTGTCATAACCAGCGCCGGGATATGATCGACCGACGCTTGCTTGGGTTGAAGGATCAAATAGGCAACCGGCGTTTCCCGCCAGCCGGACTTTCCGAACCCGCGAGGCTGGACATCGGGACTGTGAAAGGCAAAGGCCCGGACATCAAACCGATCCTTGAGCCGATTCCGGAGCTGCTGTTCAAGTCGCGAGCGATCCACGGCATGTTGTTCCTCGGCCGACTTTGATTCGGCCGAAGCCCCTGTTGCCGGATCACGAAGAAACGGTAAAAAATGGCCGGTTTGGCGAGCCAGCTCGGTTGTGTGCCGAAGACCGAGCGAGATACCGAATGCTTGGTCCTGTCCGACCGATCGGTCGCCCCGTAGTGTCACGTTGAAACGCACCCCGGTCAAAAGACTGTTGTAGTAGTTAAGACGGTTTTGAATATCCGAAACGGCGGGATGCCCTTTGAGTAAAGCGGCTCCTTGCCTGAGGTGACGATGTCGTTGCCTGGGCGGGATGAGCCCGATGCGATCAAGGAGCCGGTTCCCGAGTCGGTCTCGATGGGCTTGCAATGCGGCGTTGGGTAAGCTTGAAAACGCGGTAGCAATCCCAGTGTCGGTCAATTTGGCCGACGTATCGCTTACTTGAAGTGTGTCCGTTTCTTTGTCCCTTTGATAGGCCAACGCTTGTAGCCAATCGAGAAACAGAGATGAGGACGCGTTGGCCTGGATTGAAGGATTAGCGCTCAAAGCCTGCCGGTAGCGCTCGGCAGCCGTGCGAAACGCCTTAAGGGCCGGATCGTACGCATTGTGAGCGCTTGCCCTTGTATTCCCGTCAAGCGCATTGAAAAGAGTCCGATGTGTCTTGGCCGACGCGGAGGCATGGCGCAGTCGCCAGGACTCCGGACGGACGTTGATGAGCTCGGTTACCAAATCGTTGAGAAGGTTGTAACGCTGCCGAATACGGTCACGCGATTGGCTTGTCAGCTCTAGTGGCAGTGAGCCGCTCAAGACCGTTTTGGAACGAAGCCATTGATCTGTCAAACGGGTGTCCAACCTTCGAACGATAGTGGCCAGAAGCTCGGGCTTGCGTGCCTCGAAAGGGCCGAATAACGATTTGATCCGTTTGGTGTTGAAAAGCGCTTTATCCTGCTTTTCGGCCATCAGTGCCCGTAAAACTTGTCGCTCGTCAACGGAGAGGCCTTGAATTGATCGCATTCGGTTGACCATAGTAGCTAAAGCGTCTTGATCTGAGCTGTTTATGCTCGGAGCGGGGTGTGCTTGCCGGTATTCAAGAAGCTGACCCGACAAGCGGCCGGCGGCCTGGGGGGCGTACGACGTCAGGGCTGCAATATGGGTCAAGGCGTCGGATGGCCTGTCTGATGCCAGACTGAGCCTGGTGAGCATGCTTTGGGTGCGGGCCTTGAGACTCGACGGCAGCGCCGAGAGCCAAGCCTTGTCAGGAGCGGATTGAATCAGCGAGGTTACGGAAAGGGAACCGGCTTGAGTCGACTCTGCCCAAGAACGACCGACCGACCTCGTTCCGTTCCCGGTGGCGGGCGGCTCGAAAGGGTTTAACTTTCCGGAAAGTCGTGCTGACGCCGCTTGCAGCCAGCTCTTGGCGGCTTGATTGAAGCTCGGCTGCCGTTCGGGGCTCGGCTTGATCGTCTGGGCGAGGGTCCGGACCGCTTGGGCTTGCAAACGGAGGAGGGCTTTACCGCTCGGGTCGACGCTGAATCGACGTCGTGAAATCAGTCGACTTAGCTCATCCAGTAACGCTTTGGCTTGGTCCGGTCGCTCTCGGAATTCGTCTCTGAGCCACTCTTCCGTCACGCTCCGCTCCAACAGGGGAAGGAGATAAATGGCCAACCTTCTTGTTGTCGATGTTCTTGAGTGGGGCTCGCTGCTTGCCTCGCTTGCCTTGAGCCAGTTTCGGGTTAATGCCCAGAGGCGTTTCAATGCTTTCTCGTCCTTGGAGACGTTGCCTTCTCGAGGGTAGGCAGCGCGCACTGCTGTCAAAGCCAACTGAGGAGACGCTTCCTCGAGAACATCCTCGAGGCCGGGGGAGAATTGACTTGCCGCGGCCGGATGGTCGGCCTCTATTAGGACCCAGGCCAAATTGGCCTTGGCTTCCAGCTCCGATGGGCCAAGCTGAGACCCTTCGGCTTGCCAGGCCTTTACGAATGGGGGCAACGCGAATCCGCGTCGGAGGATCTGTTCCAGAAGGTGTCCCAAGGCGGTTAGGTGGTCGGTGCGAAGCTGTTTCGGAGCCATCTTGGCCAAGTGGACGACATCCTCGGGGATGAAATCCGTCGACGTCGCAGAGTGGGAGCTATCATCGTCCCCAACGAGCGATGAGTCCTTAGACGGGCCTACGCCGCCAAGGTGATTCAGGAGACGTGAGTAGAGCCGGTTTGCTTTTGCCTTTGAAACAGCGTCTAGCTGTTTCTGCACCGCGGTCCAATCCCCGTTGCGGATGGCCTTCTCCAGGCTGGTGGCTTTGGTCCCCTTATCCTTATGCTTATCGACCTTGACCGAAACCGTTTCCTCGTCTTTGTCATTTGTTGGTGCGGTAACTTCTTTGTCGTTGGCGGGCGCTGCTTCGTTTGAAGGCTCATCGGAGCTTTTCTTGCTGCCGTTGACGTCTGTCGAGGAGGTCCCGTCTGTCGAGGAGGATTGAGAGGGGGCTTCCTTGCCGGTTGTCTCCTTGGCAGAGGCGTCTCCGGTCGTCTCGGAGGGCGTTGGATCATCCGGCTTGGAATCCGGGGAACCTGCCGAGCCGGTTGAAGACTCGTCGGACGCGCTTGGGCTCGACTCCTCGAGAGCATCGGGTTCCGTGTCGCTTCCGCTTGTGGCCTGGCATCCAGCGAGCGTCAGAAGCACGCCGTGCCCGGCGACGAGCCAGCATACGAGCCAGGACGCGAGCCAAACGGGTCTTCGATCCCAGCCAAAGGCCCACGCCGGCCAACTGAATATCGTTCTCATAACAATGTGCGAATTAAGCGAACCGTGATTTATTTGATTCGGTGTAGCGAACGTGATGCATGCGTGCTTAACCGAATACAAGCAACGAAGGTATGAAAGAGTCGAGCAGAATGCCAGAAAAAATCAAGGTTGCGTGGTTCCTGATTGGCTTGATAACGTGATGTTTCGTTGTCATCTCAATTGACTGCCGGGCTCCAAGGTTTTGTAAGTGCCGTGTGTACCTCTGGGGCCCGGTTTTTTGATTTCAAATGCCTTTTGCATACGCGAATGAGTGAAGAAAAACCGAAGCCGTTTTGCAGGGCCGGATCCGGCTTCATGCAGCGGGGGCGGCCAATCATCGTTGGTGGTTACCTCGGTCTCGGATTCGGTTGGCTCCTTGCCTTTTCAATTCTCGTGCGGATGGGGATCCATGATCCGTCGTGGCGGGCGCGTTTGCACCTGGGCAATGCCGGTATCGTCATTTTGGTAAGCGCCGGCGCTCTTTATTGCTACTTGCGGCGTCATGAGGGCGAAGTGACCCGCCCCGAATTGAGGGATGGTGCGGGACAAAGCGGATCGGGATCAGGGGAAAGGGAGACGCTACCCCGGGCGGTTGAGGATCAAAGCAAGCATCGGGAATTGCAAAGCGCGATTCACGAGCTCAAAAAGACACAGCGGCAGCTCATTGACCAGGAACGGAACCGGGCCTTGATGCAAATGGCGAGCGGGATCGCTCACGATTGCAATAATTCTCTCGCGATCATACGCGGTTACCTCGACATACTGCTCGAGAAACCGGAGAAGCTTCAGGATGAAGATAAGGTTATGCGCTATCTGAAGTCGATGAATCGTGCCGCGGTGGGTGCGACCGAGACGCTTCGCCAAATGCGCAAGTTTTACCGTACGGTCGATGATCACGAATTATGTCCTGCGGATCTGAATGAAATCGTCACCGAGGCTGTTGCGATGACCCGTCCTCGTTGGCAGGACCAAGCACAGAGAAAGGGGGCAACGATTAATGTCCGGACGAAATTAAACGCGGCTGCCAAGATCCGAGGCAATGACACCGAGCTCTCGGACATGTTGACGAATCTTATTTTCAACGCCGTCGATGCGATGCCAACCGGTGGTGAGATCGAGTTGGAGACGAGCGACAACGCTGCGGGCGTACAGCTTAACGTCCGAGATACGGGGATCGGGATGGGCGAGGAGACCCAACGACGCTGCCTGGATCCGTTTTTCTCCACAAAAGGCGAGCACGGCACGGGAGTCGGCCTGTCGGCAGTCTCAGGCATTATCCGACGTCATGAGGCTCATTTAGAGATCGAAAGCCAAGAGGGAGGGGGAACCACATTCACGGTGCAATTCCCCAAGACCTTCAAGGAAAGGGATGAAGCGACTTCAAGGGAGGCATTGCTTTCACGCAGCCTCAGAATTTTGGTCATCGACGATGACTCGGGGATGCAAGATCTGCTTGCTGAGCAGTTGCAAAATGATGGACATACCGTGGATATCGCGGCGGACGGGGTGGAAGGATTGCAAAAGTTTTACGCCAGTCGCTATGACGTTGTCATGACCAATTTGGCAATGCCGACGATGAACGGCGATGAGCTTGCCAGAAAAATCAAGGTCATGGCACCGAAGAAACCGGTTATCTTAATGACGGGATTTGCGGAGGTTTTGGCCGCCGGCGAAGAGTACGATTCCATCGACACCATGTTGGCAAAGCCACTGACAGCCAGCCGGCTCCGCGAAGCGCTCACAAGGTTGACGATCCCGTAGTGATGGAGGGATCGGTTGAACGGATCTAACGGATGTGCCGGTTAATCACGCCCAGATAGCCGCGTCGCCCTTGTTCCTTGTTCCACCGTTGTGCCGATTTTCGGATCCGCTTAAGACAGGCCAACACTGTATCCAAGCTCTTTTCTGCCTTTTCCGGAGCCATGTTGCGGGTGCTCTCCTCCAATTGCCTTAGAGAGGGCTCGGTCAGGGGCTGCCGTCCGAGCCGCCATTGACAAACCGCCTTGATGCGGTAGGCAACGGTCATTTCTAAGTCGTTAATCTTGGACCGTCGAGGCTCGCGCTGCTTCTGCTCGCTGGCGTAAGTCTCAATAATGTCATCCAGCGCTCGTATCACATTGCTGTCAGCGAGCGTCTTGTCCTCGCGATAGACGGAAATGATCGCAAACTCAATATTTTGCAAGACATCGAGATGACGTTCTTCGAACTCCATTGCTCTTCCCGGCTTCCTAAATCGGTCTTTTGTCAGTGACGGGCGGGTTGGCCCTGCATCAGTCTAAGGAAGCTCAAATTTATGGTCCGGATGCCGGACCGTCAACACAGGGCATTCTGCTTTCCGAACAACCTTCTCAGCCGTGCTGCCAAGCAACATCTGCCTTACGGCGCCATGTCCATGCGTCCCCATGATAATCATGTCCGCTTGAAGCTCACGGGCAGCGCTCACGATTCCCGCAAACGCCGGGCCGGATTCAGTGGCCGTCTCTACAGCGACGCCGTGGCCTTTGAGCGTTGCTTCCAATTGCTCCAACCTTTTCTGGGCGGCTTCACGGAGCTGAGGAGCAAGCTCGTCTTCGCTGATCGGATAAACCATCGGGTAAGGTGAGACTGTCAACGGCACCACGTGTAAGAGGATCACCTTGGCCCCGTATTTCTTGGCGAGATCGATCACATGATCCTGGGCGTACTGCGCATAGTCCGAGAAGTCCGTGGGAAAAAGGATTTTATTGATTTCCATACCAGATCCTTTATTACAGCCCCCATCTTTGCCCGAAATCGACTTCCAAATCAAGGGCTACCAAGGGGAATTGTTATGCGGGACAGGGCGGCCCGAATAGCGTATGTTCGCACCGAATGATTTGGACGGGAGGGATACTGGGATTGATTCTCTTGCTGGTTTTTGTGCTTGACCTCGGATTTCCGGGGCGCAGGGGGAGATTCCTTGCCTCGGCCGAGGCTCTCGGATGGGTGTGGCTTTGGACGCTCTTGACGCTGACGTTTGCCGCCCTCCTTTATCCGGCGTATGAAAACGAGTGGTGGGGACTGGGCAGTCACTACATGGCCGTTTCCAGTGGCAAGCAGGCACTCCTTGAATTCGTAACCGGGTTTGTGGTTCAACGCTCGCTGACATTCCACCAGGTCCTGTTGATTGCCTTGATTGTGACCTATTTTCAGGTCCCTCTCAGGTACCAGCCGCGCCTCCTATTCTGGGGGCTTCTGGCGGCGATCATCATGCGAATCGGCATGGTCCTGTTGGGGATATCGTTGATGGAATTTCCGGCTTGGCTGACTTATTCACTGGGAGGGCTGCTCTTCTTCTCCGCGGCCAAGCTCTTGTTCACGCCCCAAAGCCGGTTGGTGCGCCGAAAGGGATGGGTGGTTTCCTCTATTCGGCGCTTTTATCCGACCCAGCGAGAATTCGAGGGGGCCAAGTTTGTCGTGGCCCGGGACGAGCAATTGGTTGTAACGCCGCTTTTGCTGGCATTGGCGAGTGTGATTTCGCTCAATTTCCTTTACGCGGTCAACGCGGTGCCGGCCGGGATGGCGGTCACCGAAGACCCGTTTCTGATGCTTTCGTCGAACCTGTTTGCGCTCCTCGGCATGCGGGCTATCTACTTTGCGACGCATGCGATCTTTGGGCGCCTCTGGTTTCTCAAGACCAGCTTGGCGCTCTTGTTGACCTTCGTCGGGATCAAGCTCATTCTCCTCCCTCACGAAGGGATTCTTGTCGGGACAACCCTTGCCATCCTATTGGGCATCCTGGGCATGGGCGTCGTCGCATCCTTCTTGGGCGCACCCAAGGACACCGCCGACCTCTTTTCTCCGATTGCTCAAGAGCTTCCAAAAGTGGCTGTAATGACGTACCGGAAAGCGCGCCGCTTGGTAATCCTCATTGTCGGGGCGAGCGTCATCCTGTTTGGGGTCGTTCTATTGGTTATGCCTGGTCCCGGCTTGCTGGTCATCTTCTTCGGCCTGGCCATCCTTGCCACGGAATTTGTTTGGGCCCGCCGCTGGCTCAAGAAATATTCAAAGGGGATGGAGGACGTCGCGAAGCGCGCCTGGCGGCTTTGGCGACGTCAAGGCGGTACTTCGCAGACGTCGGATTCTGTCGCCAAAGACTCCAAAGACGAAACCGGCAACACGCGATAACAGAGAGAAGGACGGCGTCCCCGACGTCCCACTTCGGTGCTCCCCAACGTTTCCTTGCTTGTCGAAATGGGCGGGTTCTTCATACGATGTGGTCTATGAAACCTGACCGAGACATTCGAGGAAGAGCTGGAAGTATTGGGATTGTGGCGCTTATCGCGCTTGGAGTGAATCTTTCGGGCGCGGCGGCCGGAGAGTCGGAATCGCTGTTCAATTGGAAGGAGCATGGAGGGGGGCAGTGGCAGATCGAGAACGGCACCATTGTCGGTCGTTCGGGCAGTGGCGACACGGGATGGCTTCATACCAAGGAGGAATATGGCGACTTTGTCCTTGAGCTTGATGTCAAGATAGAGGAAGGAAATTCCGGAATACAGGTGCGAAGCCATATCACGGAGGGTCAAATGGCGGGCTACCAGATCGAGGTCGACCCGTCTTCAAGGGCGTGGTCCGGCGGACTCTACGATGCCAACCGGCGCGGATGGCTGCAAAACCTGGAAGGTAAGCCGACCGCTCAGAAGGCGTTCAAGACGGGCGAATGGAATCATTATAAGATTCGATGCGTCGGTGATCACATTCAAACCTGGGTCAATGGGGTGTCTGTCGCCGATTATCGCGATTCCATGGATCTGAGCGGGGTGATTGCTCTACAGGTCCACTCGGGGTCGGATATGGAAGTCAGGTATAAGAATATTCAGATTGAGGAGCTGGGCCGCCATGACTGGAAGCCAATCTGGGATGGCGAAAGCTTCCGGGGATGGCATCGAATCGGGGAGGGGACCTGGAAGATCGAGGATGGCACCCTGATCGGCAAGCATGACGAATCTGTGTCGGGATTCGGTCATCTGGTCACCGATAAAGCCTACAAGGATTTGACGGTCCGAGTGAAATACCGCGCTTTTGAAGGCAATAGCGGGCTCTACTTCCGAATCGCTGAAAAAGGCTTTAGCGGTGTGACCGGCTTCCAAGCGGAGATTGATCCCAATCATGACGCGGGGGGACTCTATGAGACCAACGGGCGTGGCTGGGTCGTGCAGCCATCCGACAAGGAAGTGGCAAAATTCTTTCATCCGGATGACTGGAACCAAATGGCCGTCTCGGCCCACGGAGATCGTGTGGTGGTGACTGTTAATGGCTATCGGTCAGCGGAACTGACCGAAGATGTCGGGCGCCGGTCTGGCAAGATTGCTCTCCAGCTCCACGGCGGACAAGATGTCCATGTGGAATTCAAAGAAGTCGAGATCTTGCAGGCGGTGCAGTAGTGGGGATGAAACTGGAAGCGTCCGACCGACGGCACGCCGCTGCCGTCGGCTCGGAACTTGAAAAACACCGAGGGTCCCTATCGATAACAGGGTGACGCAGAACACTCCGTTATCCTAACTTTTGCCGGCCTTTCGGGCAGTGAGCGATGTGCCGAGCGGGTCAACCGAGCCTCCGCTACTCCGACAGAGGCGCTCAGAAACTTAGCTCGAGCTGCACCCAGAAGCGGTCACGGTCCGCTGGTCCGTCGCTTCCTCCATTGTAATGGGCATACTTGGTGAGCGCTTTCCAGTGGGCGCCGAATTCCCGTGAGGCGACAATGTCGAGCTCATTGCCGAAGTCGCGATCTCCGTTGTCCGAGGTGAAATCGTGCCAGACAAACGATAGCGGGATGGAATAGGGTAAGCGGATCCCGAGCTTGCCATACACGTCGACCAATCCGGCTGCCGGTGTCGTTAGAAACGCGTCCGCCCAACCATTGAATTTGTGCAGCGTCGCCAAGGGCGTCGAGAATCCGCGATTGCGATCGCTGTTGAGGCGCTCGTAGCCACCTGTCAGACTCAACCGTTCATAGGTGCCCCCGAGATTGAAGTGATAATAGTCGGTCTTATAATCGTTGGGATTGTCTGCGGCGTCGGTCTGCCAGGCATATTCGCCGAGGTAATGGACCTTAAACGGCTCTTGGACGACGGAGCTCCCCTTGGCCCGAAGTCCGACGGTATGGGTTGATGCGGCGGGCGAATCTTCCAGATCGAGCGAATAGCCGTACGCGGTCACTGTTGCGGCCTCTAATCCGGAGTAGCTTAGATTGAGTAGGTGTGAATCCGAATCAAAATCCCCGGCTGGGTGGTCGTCGCCGAGGACCCGGTTCACATTATGAACGTAGCCGTAGAAGAGGGTGGTTTCGGGAAGGACGGTGCTTCTTGCCGAAGCGGCGTCATAGGTTTGCTCGTTCTGACGCCATCCCACGTTTCCAATGAAGCGTGCGTTGTCAAGGATGATACGTTGGCGCCCGAACTTGAAAAGCGTGTCAAATTGTTCGAATCCGAGCCAGGCGCGATTGATCTCCGTGGTTTCGGGATCGGCAATGACTGTGCGACCGGCCCCGCTCAATCCGGCCTGATTGAAGTTGTCTTCGCTTCCCAGGATCGTCACGTCCTCAAGCTCGGCCAGTCCCCGAAAACCATATAAAGGGGCGGTCTCATAGCCGAGTCGGGTCCGAATCGTCGGCGCGTTGGACGCCTCCAGTCCATCTTGATCGGCGTATTCGTAGCGTCCTCTTACATTAAGCAAGAGTTTGCCCCGAGAGATAAAATCCGGTGTTTCCTTGTCAAGCCATTGGTCGATCGTTTGTATGCCGGTTGCGGAGGGGCTTTCCGCAGATTTTGTGGGGGTTTTGGGATCGTCGGAGCTCGGTGTTGCGCCGTTGCCGTGAGTCTCGAGTAACCCGACAATGGCCAAAGCAAGAATAAGTCGTGTCCATTTCATAACAAGATAGGAGCTTAAAGTGATTTCTAAAGATTTGGCGTTGATCCGGATCAAACTTCGGAGAGAACAATGAGAAAGATCGTGAAGGTGAAAAACAACGATTGGCGTTTTTTTCTGCTGTGTCCCTGCGCCCCTCTTCTGTTCAAAAAACCCCGCATTTCGCGGGTTCCACCTTCGGTAATTTCTTTGGTTTCGCCTCCCATTTAAGCGTACCTCCGGGTGTAGAGTGACATCGAGTAGCTCTCCTTGTGTTTCTGTGTATCATCATGCCGATTTCGAGTTTTGTCGCAGCAGGTTCGTTTCCCCCGTAAAAATGGGGATGGCGATCTTGAGAGAGATCGTATAGACCATCAATCCGGCCGCCCAAATGCCGGCGGTGATTTTCCACTCAAGTAGGCTTGGCGCATACTCGACCAGCTCATGAAGGGTTGACGGGATAAATCCGGGAATGATAAGGCCCATTCCTTTTTCAATCCAGATTCCGACAAGCGCGAGTACACACCCAATATCGAGCATCCATAGGTTTTGAGTCACTTTAGGACATAGTAAGAATAAGGTTGCCAGCACTGTCGCGACGATTGAGCTCCAAATCCAAGGTACGAGTGCGTCATGGCCATGCAATCCGAAATAGAGGTATGTCGCCGACGAAGTATGCGTTCCGCCCGTGTAGAATTCGGTAAATATCTCCGAGATGATCATTAGGAGATTAATCAAGATCGTGACGCGCATGATGTTCACGAGCGTTTGGATGGGCCCGTCTCCAACGTGGAAGCTTGTTGTGCGTCGAATGATTTGAAGGGCCAGGATAATGAAGGCGGGACCTGAGACAAAGGCCGACGTTAAGAACCGAGGTGCCAGCAACGCGGTGTTCCAAAATGGCCTTCCTCCCAATCCGCAATAAAGGAAGGCGGTCACGGTATGGATCGAGATGGCCCAGATGATTGAGATAAACACAAACGGGATGTACCATTTGGGATTGGGCTGTCTGCCAAGGAAGCGCATATAAAGCAAATAGCCGCAGATATGGAGATTTAAAAGGAGATAACCATTTAGCACGATGACATCCCAGGTGAGCATCGAGAGTGGGAAATTGAAGCGCCCGATTCCGGGAATAAGATGCCAAAAGCGATCCGGGCGGCCAAGATCGACCACGACGAACATGAGGCACATGACGATCGCCGCGATCGCCAGGAGCTCACCGACAATGACCACGTCGTGCATGCGTCGATCGTGATAAATATAGGCTGGGATGACCATCATCACCGCTCCCGCGGCCAAGCCGACCATAAACGTGAAATTCGCAATATAGAGGCCCCAGGAGACATGATCGGTCATATTCGTCAGGACCATCCCTTCCTTGACCTGTACCGCCCAAGCATTCAAGCCGACCAGGGCGACGGCGGTGAGAAGGGTCATCCAGGTATAGAACAGCCAGCTTCCTTCGGTGGCTAAAAGGAAGGAGCGCCAGAGGAATCGGAAATAGTTTCCACTGAAGTGCGTGGTCTGGAGTGTCCGGGTCGATTGTGAGTCGCCATTCATGAGTGGATCCGTGAAGCTAGGTTCCCAGTTTGGTGAAATTGGATAAGATTGACCGACGTTTTGGTGTCTGCGTTGTCCCCGACTTGACCGTCGCAAGGGAACTTGAAAATGAGTTTATTCCAAGGATAAATGTTGTGCCTTTTCAAATCGGTTGTTCTATTCATCAAAGAAATAATAGAATCGCGGCTTGGTTCCAAGATCCTCCTTGAGGACAAAGACGCGTTTATTCTCGAGGACCCAACGGATCGTTGAATTCGGGTCGAGTAGGTTCCCGAACACCCGTGCGCCGGTGGGGCATGCTTCCAAGCAGGCCGGCATTTGCCCTTGCCGGGTCCGATGAAGGCAGAAGGTGCATTTCTCCATCGCCCCTTGTGGGCGGATTCGGTTGCTGAGGTATCCTTGATTGGGATTAATCTGGTCTTTGGGCACCTGTGGTTTTGTCCAATTGAAACGGCGGGCGTGGTAAGGGCAGGCCGCCTCGCAGTATCGGCATCCGATACACCAGTTGTAATCAACGACAACGATGCCGTCGTTCTCTTTCCATGTCGCTTCAACAGGGCAGACATCGACGCATGGCGGGTAATCGCACTGCTGGCATTGGACCGGCATGTAGTATTTGTCGGACTTCGGTACGGGATGCTTGTAATTCGCATTCCCATTTTCAAGGTTGGTGGAGCCCTTGTCCATTTCCAGTACCCGGATATAGGACTCTTGAGAGGCGCGGTCGTGGTTGTTTTCCTTGTGGCAAGCTTCGGCGCATTTCCTGCAGCCGATACAGATGCTGAGGTTGAGGGCGTACCCGAATTGAACGCCCGGCTCGGGACGGTAATCGTTGATCTCCACCTCCGCGCCATACTCCTCCTTGGTCTCGGCCTCGAGGCGTTCGATCACGTTGGCAAGCTCGTCGTTGGAGAGCTCCTTGTAGTGCTTTTGTAGAAACTCATCCAGGGAAAGATCGGCCGTCCATTGGGTAAGGGGTGCAATCGCCTTGGCGAACGCCGCCGCGCCGAGGGTCAGCCCCATGGCCTTCATGGCCGTGCGCCGTGAAGTCCCTTGGTCGGGCGTGGAATCGGAATTGGTGTCACTCATTGTTACTTAATGTTTTTCTTTATTCGCGGGTTGACTTGGAGCCGTGCGTGGCGGCTTTGGCTCAAAGACCGGCATCAGCTTTGGGTATTCGGGATGATGCGGATCGTGGCAATCGATGCAGTTATTGCGGTATCGCCCGCCTTGGCTCAAATCCCAGGCACCGACCATGCCGCCGTGTGAGCCGTTCCGGTAGTCGCGCGCCTGGGTGCCGTGACATTGAGCGCAAAGGGTCTTGACTTTCGAAAATGGGAGGGAGCGGCCGTTGGCCAGACGGAGGGTATTGTAGTCTTCGGGGTTATGGCAGCTCAGGCAGTGGAGTGCCCCGTGCTGGTACTCGAGCCCTTGGTGGAACTCATCCAGTTCTTTCACCCCCTGAAGATCGTGATTCGACTCCGTGGTGGCGTGGCAGGTGGCGCATTGGACCGTAACGGGCTCTCCCAGCGAATTCGTTTTCCCGGTAGCCACTCTGGGTGGCCCATCAGGTTGTCGGATATTGACCCCCTTTGGAAGGCGATCCGAGGTTTGAATGGGCTCACTGGGCCCATGCCCCGCTCTGGATGAATTCTTCTCGGAGGGAGCGGCTCGGTTGGGCCCCGACCAGATAACCAGCGTGAAAAGACCGCCGATAAGCAGTAGCCCGAGCCCTAGCCAACCGATGCGCCTTCCAATCGTGTTTTGTCTCCACCTCTTCAAAGTGTCTCCTGTTTCCGTAAGGGTTTTTTGCTCATCAAAGCCGCTTATACGATAAGGAGGGAGTGAGCGCATTCACTATACATAAATTGGGCAAGTTTAACCCGATTTTGCTCTGGATCTGTTCAATCACTCCCAGCCTGCTTGTGGCGGTTTGGCTAGTTGCCAAAAAAAGGCTAAAACAGGCCAATTTATGTTTAGCGGAAATCATTGGTGGTACCGGAAGATAATGAGCAGGAACGGGGCGTGCCTTGTGGATGCCGGTTGCGAGAATGGCAAGAGAATATCGGAAAATAAAAGAGATGTCGGTTAGTGGATTGGTCATAACCTTGTCGGAAGAGCCGAGTGCGCGAGACCGCGCTTTGGAGAGCCTCGAGGCGTATCCGGGGATTGAGCGGGGGCAGCTTTCGGATCGATGGCTTCCAGTCGTTGTCGAGCGACCGGATGACGAGAGCGGCGAGGCCGTGTTTCGAGAAATCAGTCTGCTCCCGGGAGTCGAGTATGTGGACGTGGTGTTCGTTCACTTTGAGAATGCCGATACCAAGCAGGGAGCTTTGGGGAATGGTCAAACCAAGGGAATGCATGGATCGCCGCAGGTGACGGCGGCTTCAAACCGATAAGCGGATTTTTTATGAATCGTCGTGATTTTATCAAGTTTTCTGCGATGGCGGCGGCGACCGCCATGGCGCGAAGAAAGAGTGGGGCTGCCGAGGCTGGGCCGGGAGAGGCCTCGAATGGAGAAGGCAATTCCCCCGAATGGCACAAGGCGCCGTGCCGATTTTGCGGTACCGGCTGTCATGTTCGAGTCGGGGTGCAAGACGGCCGTGTCGTCGCGATCCAAGGCGACGAAAAGGCCGATGTCAACAATGGCCTCCTTTGCGTCAAGGGGTACCATGTCGGCATGATCCTTTATGGCAAGGATCGTTTGACGCAGCCGCTGTTAAGGGAAGGTGGGGAGCTGAAGCCGGTTTCTTGGGACAAGGCAATCGATGTGATCGCCAAACGCATTATGGAAGACCCGGACGCCTTCGGGTTTTACGGGAGTGGGCAGTGGACCATTCCCGAGGGATACGTGGCCCAGAAATTGATGAAAGCCGGGCTTTCCAACAACCACATCGAGCCGAATGCCCGCCTTTGTATGGCCTCGGCGGTGACCGGCTTCGTCTCAACGTATGGGGTCGATGAGCCGGCGGGATGCTATCAAGATCTTGACGAATGCGATGTCTTGATCATGTGGGGAAACAACCCGGCCGAAATGCATCCGGTGCTTTTTTCCAGGGTGATCGACCGGCGCTCTCGGGGTGAGAAAGTCCGGCTTATTGACATCTCGACTCGGCGAACGCGTACGACCGAGTTTTGTCAGGATTATTTGGAGTTTCGCCCCCAGACTGACTTGGCAATCGCCAATGGGATCGCGCACTTGCTGATTCAGAACGGGACTTTCGATCGTGAGTTTGTCGACCGGTATTGCCATTTCAGACAGGACACCGAGCCGGACTCCCTCTTCGGCAAGCCGATGTCCTTTGAGGAATATCGGCAAGCCGTCGCCAAGTACACCCCCGAGTATGTCGAGGAGTTATCCGGGGTCCCGGCCGAAAAAATCCGCATGTTGGGTGAGCTGTTCGGACGCCGGGATCTTCGGATTACGAGTCTCTGGTGCATGGGAATGAACCAGCACAGTCGAGGCACTGCGATTAATCGGCTGGTCCATGGGATCCATCTATTGAGCGGTCATTTCGGGCGCCCGGGAGATGCGCCGACAAGCCTGACCGGTCAGCCCTCGGCTTGCGGGACCGCACGTGAGGTGGGAACTCTGGCACATGCCCTTCCAGGGGGACGGCTGGTCGCCAAAGAGGATCATCGCCGCCAGTGTGAGAAGTTGTGGAATGTGCCCGAGGGGCGGATTTCATCCAAACCGGGCTATCACACGGTCAAGCTTTGGGAAAAATTCTGTACACCGACCAATCAAGGCGGTGACATTCGGACACTCTTTGTTCAAGTGACCAATCCCGGGCAAAGCCTGCCGAACCTGCATAAGCATTTCCGTGGCAAGAAGGGACTCGAGGACAAATTCTTGGTGGTTTCCGAGGTCTATCCGTCTGCGAGCACCGAACTGGCGGATCTGGTGCTTCCGGCCTCGCTTTGGGTCGAGAAAAACGGAATCTTTGGGAACTCGGAACGGCGGACTCAGCAATGGTATAAAATGGTCGAGCCGCCCGGCGACGCGCGGGATGATTGTTGGATGACAATTGCGATTGCCCGGCGCCTTTATGAGCTGGGTCATTCTGGAATGAAGGATCGCGACGGGCAATTTATCTTTGCCATGAAGAACGATGAGGGAGAGGAAGTGCCGATATGGCAGTGGCCCCATTACTACGACATCAACGTCGACAAGCGCCTTTATGAGGAGTATCGCCCATTTACATGGATGAAGCATAAAAACGTCGCTCCATACGACGAACTGGTGAAGGCGCGCGGATTAAGATGGCCGGTCGTGGAGACCGACGACGGCGGATGGCGCGAGACCCGCTTTCGGTTCAGCGGGTTTGATGATCCATTCGTGGAGGAAGGGAAGCGCATTCAGTTCTATCATTCAGTGACCAAGGATGATCGGGCTCTCATTTGGTTCAATCCTTATGAGCCGGCCGCGGAAGAGCCGGACAAAGAGTTTCGATATTGGCTTTGCACCGGACGGGTGCTTGAGCATTGGCATACCGGTACCATGACCATGCGTGTCCCGCCGCTCCGACGGTCGATGCCGCACGCTTACATCGAAATGCATCCGGACGACGCCGCGGAAGAAGGCTTCAGTAACGGCGAGGTCATTCAGTTGATGACCCGACGGGGTCAAATCGAAGCGCCGGTTTGGATTGAAGGCCGGGGACGCGTTCCTCGGGGCTCTCTCTTTGTGCCCTTTTTCGACGAGCATCGCCTTGTGAACCTGGTGACATTAGGGGCGGTGTGTCCCATCTCCAAGGAGCCGGATTATAAGAAATGTGCCGCAAAAGTGGGCAAAGTCGGATCCTCGACGCCTGCAATGGCCAAGGGCCCGGAGGTCAGACCGTGAAGGAAAGCGACGAGTTAAACCAATATCGCCCCCACAAGAAGGCCACCTATGTGGTGATGGCTGTTATCCTTACCGCTGCAGTGAGTGGCTATTTCATGGGACTGCAGCAAACCGGCTCCACCATAAGGGAGCGTCAATCGGATTCGGTCGTGCCGTCGCAGGGGACTCGGAGGGATTCCTCGAAAGACAACTCGCGGATGATAAAGGGCGGCTCGAATGGTCCCCCCACCGCGCCCTCATACTCTGAAATGGCGGCCTCCGATAGGGGACCGAACGCCGATTGGGAAAATGACCTGAGGAAGCTGACTCGGAAAAAGCCAAACCTGTTCAAACAGGTCGAGCCTTCGGCGCAAGCAAGACAAGCGGTGGTTGAAGCGAGACGAAAGCTTCGCGCCTTTGATGGCGCACCGCCGGTTATCCCACATCCGATCAACCAAACCTCCTCTGCCGCATGCTTGAGCTGTCATAATGAAAACACGGAAATCAAGGATCGCTTGGCTCAAAAGGTGCCGCACAAGACCTACCAAAGCTGCACTCAATGCCATGTTCCCACAACCACCGATGCCCCACCAATGGCCGGCGACACCATGACTGCGAATTGGCCAACGAATCGCTTTGTCGGATGGACCAACCAGCTCGAAGGCAAGCAAGCCTATTCGGGTGGCCCACCCACGATTCCCCATACGACGCTGATGCGAAAGAACTGCTTAAGTTGCCACGGGGCTAAAGCGCGACTTCGGACAACCCACCCATGGCGTCAGAGCTGCCTTCAGTGCCATGCCCCCTCCGCGGGTTTGGATCAACATCGGTTTTTGTCCGAGCCCTTTCCCGTCTCACCCAAGACGAGATCTCAATAACGACCAATTTTATGAATGAATCCGCCCGTCCATTATCAAGACGCGAAGTGCTGACTCGATTCCTCCGCCCGTTTGGAGAGCCGTTGGCACGGACTTCTCGTCGCTTGCAGGGGGCTGCTCCCAAGGACCGAAGCGAGAACCCGGAGCAAGTCGCCGTGATTCAAGGGCGTTACTGCCTTGCGTACGAGGGCACGTTTTGCTCGGCATGCCGGGAGCATTGCCCGGTACCGGGAGCGATTGTCATAAACGATGGAACCCCCCAAGTTCAAAGGGATCAGTGTACAGGCTGCGGGATCTGCCAAGAGATTTGTCCCGCGCCCAAAAATGCGATATTAATGCTTCCCAGGCCTAAGGGGCCGCGGCATCGCGAGTAACAAAGCGCTTAAACTTGCTATGACTGAAGAAAGCTCACCAACGTCCAATGAAGCCAACGGTTCAGTCGGGATTCAATTGCCCGAGTTGAACCAGGCCGATCTCGATTTCGCGACCACGGAGCAGCTATTTCACGACATCGCGGAGCTCACGGAGATCGTCGAGATTATCCCGAAGCAAGACAAGAATCAAAAGGTGGCTCCGACATCACTGACCCTTGACGAAGCGCGCGCCCTTCTGTTCAATGGAAATCTGAGGGGGTTGCAGATCCGCTACGACTATCAAGGCTACCAGTGGTGGGACACACTCATGGCAAAACAGAACGGGTTTCGATTGGTGCGTATCGCACACGAATTTTAGCGAGGCCCTGTTGAGGTAGGGACCGCACTCCGCTGCGGTCCGCGCTGTTGAGGTAGGGACCGCACTCCGCTGCGGTCCGCGCCTTCGCCTTTGCGAAGGCATTGGGAAAAGATGGGCAAGGGGGGCTGTCAACCCTACCAGCATGATAGGGAACTTGAGATGGCAAAGACAAAGGCAAGTGTAAAGGACGCACCGATTCGTTACATTTCTCCGGAGGAGGCGTTAAAAGTCCTCCGTAACGGGATGCAGGTATTTATCGGCTCCGGCTGTGCCGCACCGCAGCGACTGGTAAGCGCTCTCTCAGCGAAGGGCCCGGAGGTCTACGATGTCGAGATCTTTCATATTCTAACCTTTGGGAAGGCACCGTACGCGAAACGGGATTTCCTGGAGCATTTCCGGCATAATGCCTTCTTTATCGGTCCGAATGTGCGAGAGGCCGTTAACGAGGGGCTGGCCGATTACACGCCGATCTTTTTGGGGGAAGTTCCGACACTCTTTAGGCGCAAAAAAATCCATCTCGATGTGGCACTGATCCAGGTTAGCCCGCCGGATGCGCATGGATTCTGCAGCTTCGGGGTCTCGGTGGATGTGGTTAAGGCGGCCATCGAGAGCGCGGACCATGTGGTGGCGGAGGTCAATCCGCGGATGCCGAGGACATTGGGCCAAAGCTTTGCGCATTGCTCCCAAATCGACGCCTTTGTCGAAAGCGATGAGCCGCTTCTGGAGGCCCCGCCCGCTAAGCCGGGGAACGTCGCCTCCGAGATTGGACAGTATATCGCCTCGTTGGTCGAGGACGGCGCGACCCTGCAGACCGGCATCGGCGAAATCCCGGAAGCGGTCTTAAGAAACCTGACCGACAAAAAGGACCTCGGGATGCACACGGAAATGTTTGGCGAGGGAGTCATTCCGCTGATTGAAAAAGGGGTGCTGAACTGTGCGCGAAAAACATTCATGCCCGGCAAGATTGTCGCCTCATTTTGCTTCGGCACGACCCGCCTTTACGACTATATCAACGATAATCCATTCTTCGAATTCTGTCCCACCGAGCTTACCAACGACCCGTTTCGGGTCGCTCAGAACAAGAAGATGGTCGCGATCAACTCGGCGATCGAGGTCGACTTGACCGGGCAGGTCTGCTCCGACTCGATCGGGGATAAATTTTACAGCGGCTTCGGCGGCCAGGTTGACTTCATCCGCGGGGCGGCGCGGAGCGAAGGAGGGAAGCCGATCATCGCGATCCCGTCCACGACGAAGGATGGCTCGGTCTCGCGCATCGTTGCCCACCTGAAACAAGGGGCCGGCGTCGTGACGACACGGGCCGATGTCCATTTTGTGGTGACCGAGTATGGGATTGCGGACTTGTTCGGGAAAAGCGTTCGAGAGCGTACCTTGGCATTGATCAACATTGCTCACCCAAAATTCCGGGATCAATTGATGGAGGAAGCCCGGGAGCGCCGATTGGTTCATCCCAAGCAGATCGCACTGCCTAAAGGACTCCGGCCGTACCCGCGGCAGTATGAAGATACCGTGAAATTTCGCGGGAATATTAAGATTCGTTTTCGTCCGATACAGCCGACCGACGAGGAGCTGCTTAAGGAATTCTTCTATTCCCACAGCCAGGAAACAATTATCCAACGGTATTTTACGCGGGTCAAGCATCTGCCCCATGAGCAGTTACAGAAGTTCGTGACCTTGGATTACCAGGATGACATGGCCATTGTCGGTCTTGTCCCATTTGAGGGGCGGGAGAAGATCGTTTGTGTGGGGCGTTATTATCGAGATCCGGCCACGAATTTCGCGGAGATCGCGTTCACGGTGCACGACGATTACCAGGGTCGCGGAATCGGGACCTATTTGCTCAATCGATTGATCCGGATTGCCTACGAAAATGGAATCGAAGGCTTTACCGCGGAGGTCTTGGCAACCAACCATGGAATGATGCAACTCTTTGCAAAAGTCGCCGGTCGTAAGGAAATCCGTCTCGAAGATGGGGTGTATAATATACAGTTTCGGTTCAAGGATCTGGAGGATGTCTCCCATCCGCTGAAGCAAAAGACGCGAACAAGCAAAGCGGCGGCACAAGAAAAAGCAAAGAAATCGGCCGGCGGAAAGGAAAGTCGCAGCCGGAAGCAGGGGTGACGCAAACGGTGTGCTTCCTCCCTGATAGGGGCGTCCTCGGTGACCCACTTTGTGGTGGCGTGGGGCTTGGTGCCACCGCCATTCATTGGAGGGATTTGCCGCGAAGGGGTCGAAGAGGGAAGGGGAAGAACCGCGGATTGCGCGGAAAACGCGGATGTGCGAAAAGAAGGAACCGCAGATGATTTCTGGAATCCCGACGGGACTCCGTCGCAAAGCCCGGAAAAGACCCAACCTTGGGGTGGTCCTTGCGCGGGGAAGCGAGAAGTCGCGGAGGATTTTCGGTGAAGTCGGGGGCATGAGCATTGGCCCTTTTTTAATTTGGCAAGGTCGGAGGGCAAAATGGAAAGAGCAAAATGAGCCGAGGACGCATTGGTCTTGTCGTAGGCGTGGTCGCCTGCGCCATCCTGATCGGGGTGATCTACCTTCGGTACGGCGACGTGGGTCACTATGTGACGGGTGATTCGACGGAAATCGACCTCATTGGGGTTCGTCCCGACGAAGGGGATACGCTCTTCGATGTCGAGGGGCGCCCGGTCGGCAGTATTAGCAACTTTGCCGGTCCCGAATCGGCATGGGGACCGGACAAGATGGCACGAGACTTTGTCTTCCGCCTGCCGGAAGACCTGGAGATCCAATTCGTCGGGACGACGATGGTAACACCTGCGGGCGGGAAGCGCATGGTCGAACTGGCCCGGCCGCGAATCGCTTCCTTGGCAATACCGCCTCTCGCAGTGGTCGATGCCACGCTCGATCGGCAGATCGACCACTGGGTTGATCTCTGGGTCTACCAAATTATAGACGAGGTCGAACTGACTCATGTGGATCTCACGATGCGGTACTACCTGGATGGCGAGCGGGGACCTCCGGAGGCGACGTTTAACGGTCCTTTTAAGGTAGGAAAGGTCCGGCGATACCAATCCCAAACGAATCGCTACACGCTCACGCCGTTGCCCGATGGGAAGCATGGCTCACCGGAACAGCGGTTCTTCAAGGTGACCGCGGACAGGGCCCTTTATTTCGGCGCGCCGCTCATCGCCTACGACAAAGAAGGTAATGCCCATTTAGGAATCTATTCCGGCGGAAGTCGCAGCACAGGACGGTCTGGCTCGACGGAGCAGCGATTCCGGTTTCCGAACCTCAAACGTGAGAGCATCGCCAGAATCACCTTCAATGAGCGGGCTCGTGCAAGGACGTTTCATAATATCCCGGTCCGTTTCTCGAATCATCCGCCGACGGCTTACCCGGTCTACTACGACGCGATTGGCAAACGCCTCGATCTCGGTAAGGTGGATCCTCAGAATCCGTCACAAACCGTTCGTTTCGAGTCGCCGAAGCAGGCGATCGATGCGATTGATCTGCTGCGGGGCCTGTTGATCCGTCAAGCAATGCAGAAGATCATTTATGCCCGATCGGCTATCGATCCAAGCGAGCTCGATTCAAAACCGCTCTCGCGGATTCGCGACGCGGCCCGAAGCTGGCTGAGGTCGCCGGTGTCCGACCATCAGGTCCATGGGGTCCAGTTCGGCCTGTGGAGCGGGAATGCGAGCTTCCTTCCGCCGGCGTTTGAGCTTTTAAGACAGGAGGGTCGGGAGCTTTCGTCGGTTGCGCACGCGCTCAGCGATCACGCCGACCTCCTGAGCTATGACCATCGTCGGGAGATTGCGGAAATTCTCGAGGAGCACCCGGATCCACGCTCTTACGAAGGGCTGATGCGCTGCCTGACTTGGGGCGCCGATTTTGATCGGGACCACACCGAAGTCTTGTTGAGCCTGACGGGTGCGGATCAGCCGTGGCTTTGGTGGCCGGCCATCGATGCGTTGACGAAGTCCAAAAAATCCCCGGGCGTGATCAAAGAGCGCATTGTCAAGGACGATGGATTTCGCCGAAAGGCCGTGTTGGCTCTGAACGAAAGCTGGTTTTCGGATCTTGACGAGCAAACAACCGCGGCCGCGAACGAAATCTTGGCCGAGGCGATCACACCGAAGTTCCTGGCGATTGCCGGCTCCGGATTTCGTCCGGCCCTGGATGCCTTGATCGAGCGCCTCGATCGCGATCGAGCGACGAAGGTGATGGCCGAGCTTCTCGGAGCACTGCTCGAAGACTGGGAGGCGTATAGCGTCAAAGGTTATTCCATTAGCTATGACTGGGCCGTTGACGAGATTGTCGAGCAACTGAATGAATGGCACGGCGCAGAGATTGGTGAGTCGGAAGAGGAGTCCGCCAAGGATCGACCCGCCCGTCGCGACGACTGGCAGCCATTGGCCCGCGAGGCGGTCGAGTGGTATCAATCGTTCAAGAAATCCCAGCACCAATTTTGAGCCGTCAGGCTGTAGGCGCATGCTTTAGCTTGCGTGCGTTCATACAAGGATTTTTTTCCTCTTTCGTATTTGGCGGGCGACTCTCTCTGTCTAAGTTTCGGCAAGGAGAGGTGACTGCCCGCGAAACACGCGAAATTGGAGAACTTGCTCACTGATCAACCTGCTACGGCCATTGAGGTAGGGACAGCAGTCCCTGCTGTCCGAGTCGGTCTGCGTTCAGCTGAAACCATTTCGCCGCAATTAGGATTGGGAACGGCCCGCAGCGGAGTGCGGGCCCTACCACAATAGTGAAAGTGAGAGTGAGAGTGAGAGTGAGAGTGAAAGGAGCAGGTAGGGACGGCACTCCGCTGCCGTCCACATTAGCAGGGTAGGGACAGCAGTCCCCTTTCTTGCCTTGTTCCCTTCGACGGCTTCGAGTAAGTTATCTTGGTATGTGGCTTCCGCCGTTACGTAACAGGTGGACATTGTCGGTGTTGGCTGTGCTTGCGATCGGCTGCTATCTGCTCTGGCAGTATACAGATGTGTTGGGCGGGGAACGCCGAAATGAGGCCGCCTCTTGCGCGAATTGCCGAAGCTTTATTCGATGGACCCTGAGAGGAGATGAAAAAGCTGGGGCGTCCGGTTATGGGCGGCGACATGATTTGGGACTTCGTGAGGGAAGAGGAATTCCAACGACGACAAGAGGAGACGCTTGCCTACCTCGAAAAGCGACGTGAGGCGCAATCACGCGACGGCGAGCTGAAAGAGAACCTCCATCTGCAGGCGGAGCTTACCGAGATCATGGAGGGCGGCGGTCACGGACTGCGCTTGGAGCTACAAATGCGTGGAGGAGGCCCGCTCGAAGTGAGCATTGCGGGCAAGGTCGGTATGACCGCGGTGACTCCGGGAGAGGAGAAAGAGCGGGTTTCAAAGTACATTCGGACGTTCAGGCGGGCTCCGGACCAGAGGAGCGTTTCGGTTGGTTCCAGTGAGAAGGTGACGATTTTCGAATACTCGGATGAGGACGGACCCAAGATCAGCTCTGATTCCATGGTGCGGGCACGCTGTTGGGTCAATTCCATCGGCTCAACGGAGGTGAGAGACAGCGTCGTCCTGATGACCACAGCGAGCGGCCGGGGATTGCACTGAAAACGCGAAATAGGAGAGTGGGCGAGTCCGCGACGCTGTGGACTTATAGAGTTGTGTGATCGGGCAAATGGGCCGGTCGCTTAACTGTGGCGCAGACTTTCCAGTCTGCTGTGACGCAGGTTTTCCAACCTGCCCGTGGCTCGGGCGCGCAGAAGGGGAGCAGATCTGGAGATCCGCGGCACAGCAGACCTGGAGGTCCGCGTTACGTAGCGCAGGCTGTCGAGCCTGCTGTGGCGCAGACTGTCCAGTCTGCGAATGTGTGAATCCCGGGTAGGGTAAAACGGGGAAACAGACCTGGCTCTCCGCGTTACTTGGGTCCCAAGTTAGCGGTTATTCCCCAATCGCGTAAAGGTTGCGCTGGGTGCGAATAAAGAGGTGGTCTCCGGCGATGGCGGGTGTCGCCATGCACGGTTCTTGCATATCGTTGATCGCGCGGCGCTCGTTTCCAGTCTCGAGATCGAGGACTACCAGAAGATTCGCATTGGAAACATCGCACTGGAGAATAACCGGGCCGTTGTGGATGACAGGCGAGCTACCGAATTATCTGAAGCGCTTGTTCCCGAGAAAATCCCCCTCACAGAACCCGCACGCAGTGCGACGCTTTGGGTCTGTTCCCGCCAGAAGCAAGCGCCTGAAGTTTCCCATTTCCAGGATCAGGCGTTTGCTTCCGACGGCAACGGGATTAAAGTCCCTTTTACCGGCCATGTCCCCATTAATCCGCGTTCATCGGCGCCTATCCGCGGTTAAACCTTCAACTTTTCTTATCTGCCCAGGCAGTCTCGGTGCTTCAGCGACCTGTTTCCATTTTCGTTGACACCTCCGAGGTGAACGTCATAGGCTCCCACTGAAATCCAAGTAACCGAAAATCCGCGGGGAACGTGTTATGAACTGCGTATCGTGGGGGTCGGGGGTGCAGCGGGGGAGAGATGCTGTGCTCCAACAGCAAAGCGGGCAATCGATCATTTTTCTCTCCAGAAGCCCATTCGGTGCAGGGAGGTGGCAAGAGCTTCCAGCTCTTGTGTCCTCTCGAGCAGCCTGCTCAAGCCACCTTCAGTGTCTCGATTACGCACTCTTGGCCCCGTCCGCGTTGTCCGCTGAAAAGGAGGAAAAATGAATGAAGGAGCATCTGAACACCGCAACGGGGAGCCAAAAGACCGTCCAAGCAGCAAAACCGAGGAGCTCAACAGCGCGGGTGTTGAGG
>JAHEOI010000153.1 GCA_018610125.1 Verrucomicrobiota bacterium | reverse complement strand
GAGCGGTCGCTCGACCTCGTGACCGAGCTCCCATGGTCCGCTGTCGGGGGGCAAGAAGCCGCGGTCCGGGATATCCGAAATGCGATCGAATTGCCTTTCCTCCATCGTGATCTCTTTCAGCGGTTCGAGCACACGATCCCAAAGGGCTTTTTACTCTATGGGCCACCCGGCTGCGGCAAGACAATGCTCGGCAAGGCCACTGCCTATAACCTGCGTCAGCAGATCAAGGAGCACACCAACGTGGACCGCCCGGAATTCTTCCTCCATGTCAAAGGGCCTGAGCTCTTGAACATGTGGGTCGGCGAATCCGAGCGCCAGGTGCGGGACCTTTTTGCTCAATGCCGGGAGCGGGCGGCCGAGGGGGCCTTGGCGTTCCTTTTCATCGATGAAGCGGAATCATTGCTGGGGACACGGCATGCCGGGCGCGTCAGCAGTATGGTCAGCACCATGGTTCCGATGTTCTGCACGGAAATGGATGGACTCGAGCCATTGCAGAACGTGGTCGTCATCTTGGCTTCCAATCGAGCGGATCTGATTGACCCGGCGATATTGAGGCCCGGACGGATTGACCGCAAAATCAAGGTGGAACGTCCCAATGAAGAGGCCGCCCGGCAGATATATCAGATTTACCTGCCGGATAGCCTGCCATTGGAGGAGCCGAAAGAGGACCTCGCCGAGGCGGTAGCGGAGGCGCATTATGCGCGTACTCCGGAGAACCAGTTCCTTGAGGTGAATTATCGAAGTGGCAAGACCGAAATATTCAGTCGGGGCGATCTCGCGAGCGGGGCAATCATCGCGGCGGTGGTGGAGCGGGCCAAGAGCCTGGCCATTAATCGGGCGATCGAGGAGCAGGCCGAGGAGAGCCGGCTCAGTCGCCAAGACTTGATGAGGGCACTTGAGTTGGAGTATATGGAAAACGATCTGTTCCCGCCGGCGGAGAATACGGAGGATTGGCTGAAATTGACCGACCTCGATCCGGATAACGTGGTGAGGCTGGCGCCATACAAGGCTCGAAAAACAGAGAGGCCCGGTCATGGGGTTATCTGAACGCCCCTTTGGTCGGAATTGTCATTCCAGACGAGGAAGTAATAGCGAGATACGTGTGCCATGCAAGCGCCAGCCATCGTCAACTTCGGCCTTGAAACCGAGATCGGTATCACACGCGACGGTCAGGACCAGCTCGACGTCGTTGCCGAGTCAATTGCCCTTGTGCGAAGCGCGACCGAGCCGGGCGTGTTAATGCGCTGGGATTATGCCAGTGAGAATCCTCATGTCGATGTGCGCGGATTCGAGGTCGAGGAGCTTCGACAGGATTTCGACGAAACCCAATACTTCGCGGAAGATGTCCAGCGTCGGCTGAGCTTCGTCGAGATCAAGAGTGACCTCGTCCTGGGTAATGGGGCCCGTTTCTACAACGATCATGCCCATCCGGAGTATTGCACGCCTGAATGTAGCACGTTAGCGGAGCTGATTTCGCAAGAGCGCGCCGGGGAGCGAATTCTAATGGCTTGCGCGGAGCGGCTCTCGAAACAGCGAGGGGGCACGGTCCGGCTGTATAAGAACAACACCGACTTCAGGGGGCACAGCTATGGGTGTCACGAGAATTACCTGGTGTCGCGGACGTTGCCTTGGGCGTACCTGGCTCCGTCGATCCAAGCGTTCCTGGTGACGCGCCAAATCTTTGCCGGGGCGGGCAAGTTTGCCATTGAGACCGAGGACCGCTTCCTTAAGCCGGGATTTCAAATCTCGCAGCGAAGCGACTTTTTCAGTGAGCTTCAAAGCGTCGACACGATGCAGCGTCGGCCCTTGATCAATACTCGGGATGAGCCGCATGCCAATCCCAATCTCTTTCGGCGATTCCACGTCATATTGGGGGATGCCAACATGTCGTCTTTTGCCACACGGCTCAAGGTGGGGACGACCGCGCTTGTCCTTGAGGCCCTGGGGGCGGATCCGCAACGAACGTACCCCAAGCTCGGGGATCCTCTTGGCGCGTTGCCCGCGATATCTCGGGACCCCGAGTTTCGTTGGGAAGTGGTGCTGCAGGGCGGACGCATTGCGACGGCGGTCGAGATCCAACGGAGCTATTTGGCGGCCGTCAAAGAGCTTTGCCAATTGAATTCGCAAGAGAAAATGGACCTGGTCCGTGATTGGGAAACGATCCTGGACGATCTTGAAAGGGACGTGATGCGCTGCCGGGACCGGATTGACTGGGTGGCCAAGCTGGCATTGGTTAGAGAGTTTCAAGAGGAGCAGAACCTGGCCGATGATGATCCGTGGCTGCAGAGTCTCGACCTTGAGTACCACCGACTTGATCGGGAGGCCGGGTTATATTATGCTCTGGAACAGGCTGGTGCGATTACGGGGGCTCCCGATGAAGCCCCGGTACGGGAGGCGTTTGTCGAACCGCCTCCGACGACGCGGGCTTACATTCGCGGTCGGTGCATTGAGAAGTTTGCTTCGGCCGTAATCGGGGCCCAATGGGACCATATTACGTTGCAGGGCAGTGAAGGCTTGATTAAGATCTCGTTGATGGATCTCTTTGAGCCCGAGGAAATTGTGCGCTTTTCAAAGGCTGTTGACGCGGCGCGCACCCCGGATGAACTGTTAACGATAGGAACCCGAATCAACTAGAAAGCGAGGAGTCGTATGCCAGATCAAGGACAGAAGCACAAACCAAAGGGACAGGGTCCAAGTGGCGGGGGTGAGGGGCCGGGCGCGCCCAAGGTGGACAAGCCGGATACCAAAGACCTCCTGAAGCGAATGCGCAAGGTTGATCCTGAACAGGCAAAACGGTATCGCCAGCGGACAGGACAATGAGTGAGCTCCCCAATATCCCGGGAGATTTTCTATCTCTGCTGGCCAATCAACGATTGACTCCATTGAAGCTGGAGAGCTTGGAGTCGGCGCCGGTCGAAACCCAGGCCACCACTGTCTTCGCTCTGCAATTTGACGGAGGCGTTCTGATGGCCGGGGATCGCCGGGCGACGGCGGGCAATAACATCGTCACCGAAACGGTCGACAAGGTCCTCGAGGTCGATGCGATTTCCTTGCTGGGGATTGCGGGTGTGCCGGCAACAGCCTTCGAGATGGCTCGAGTCCTGCAGAGCTCCTTTGAGTACTATCGCCGCAGTCAGCTCCAGCAATTGAGCTTGTCGGCGAAGGTGCGGTCATTGGCTCGCCTACTGCGGGAGAATATGCCGATGACAATGCAGGGAGTCGGTGTGGTGACGCCGATATTTGCGGGCCTCGAGGGGGCAAGGGGGGCGAGATCGAGCCAACCGCAGATTTACTTCTATGATCCGCTTGGCGCTCAATTTCACGCGGTGAGCTATGCGGCTTCAGGATCGGGATCGAACACCATCCGAAGTATCCTCAGTTATCAACAGCGTTTCGGGAATCCCCGCCCGGATACGATGGAAATGAAGCGGGCGGTGCAATTTGCGTTGAGGCTATTGAACATCGCGGCCGAATTTGACTCCGCAACAGGGGGGGTCAACCCGGAAACGAATCACCACGCAACGATCAAGATCCTGGATGAGAATGGCGTCAAGTCGGTTACCCCCGAACAGCAAGCGGAGTGTTACAACTTATGATTGAGGAGCCTTACCGTTGGCTGGAAGCAGTCGCCAACCGACGAGAATATGTCCAGGATCAGATCAAGTCGGGCACGCCGGTTTTTGCGGTCAGCTTGAGCGCCGGGATAGCTCTGATCGGTGTCGGTTCCGGGGATTCGAAGGTCTTCGAGCTGTTTGACCGTCATGCGCTGGCGGGCTTGGGGCATCCTGCGGATCTGGAGAAGATTCGTCAGGCACTGATTGATGCCGCTCATACGGAAGCGTTCACACGGGCTCCGGAGGATGTGAGCCTGCGTCGGCTGGTCGGTTTCGGGGTGTCTCCTCAATTGAAGAACAACTTTGAACAGATTTTCAATGCGCCTTATCTGGTGGAGCTGGTGTTGGCTGAGCTTGGGGCGAATGCGGGGGAAGACAGTCTGGTGCGGTTGCACTACGATGGCTCGTATCAGATTTACAATTCGGGGGTGGTGGCTGTGGTGCCGGCAAGCGAGAGTGAGGCCGAGGCTCAAAGGTGGCTGAACGAGCAGGTTTCGGGAAGCACCGACGTGAGGTCGGTCGTCGATCTTTCCTTGCAGGCGTGGTGGTGTCTCTCCCAAGGGCATGCATTCGATGACGCCATCCCGAGCCAGGAGGAGCGGCAGGCAGGGTGGCGATCCCTCACGGAGCAACGGACCGTGGAAATCGGTTGGCTCGCCCGGGATAGCCAGCGACATGCCTGTTATGCGGGCTTAACGCTATCGGATCTCGGCCTATGAATCGTGTTGTCGGTCTGGAAACAGAGTATGGCTGTCTAAGTAATGAACCGGCGGGGACACCCAATGCGGTTGGACGCCTTCGCAATTGGATCTTTGATAAGAGCCGGTTCGGCCTGGCCGATCTGCACCAGCGGGATTGGGATGAACCGGCCGGCAATGGCGGATTTCTTTTCAATGGGGGGAGGGCCTACGTGGACATGGGGCATCTCGAGTATTGCACGCCTGAGTGCGTCTCCCTGCGCGATCTGGTGAAATACGACCGCGCCGGAGATGCCATCCTTACCAGGGCGTTAAAGGAGCTGCGGATGGCCGATCGGGTCAGCTTCATTCGTAACAATATCGATCACTATTCGGGCGCGACCTTTGGGTGTCACGAGAATTATCTGGTCAGGCGAAATGCCTCGCTCTCCGAGAGCAATGTGCTCTCGCTTTTGGCGTTCCTGACGCTTCGGCTCTTGTATGTCGGTGCCGGAAGGATCGGAGCGACGCCCAGCGCGGAGCTTAGGGGGGACCTTAACCAGGAGCGCGCGGATCCCTTTTTCCAGATCAGCCAACGGGCCGATTACATCACCAACGACTTGTTTGAATGGGTCCAGTTCAACCGGGCCATTATTAATACCCGGGATGAGCCGCTCGCGGACGGCAGGAAATACCGGCGTCTGCATCTCCTTCACGGGGACACGAGCGTGTTGCCGGTGACACTGATCTTAAAGGTGGGCACGACCTCCCTGGTGCTCGACCTGCTTGAGATGAATTATCTGCCAAAAATCGCCTTGGCCGATGCGGTAAGTGCATTCCATACCCTATCGCATCAGCCGGACGGCCCATGGACGGTGACATTGGCCGATGGCCGTCAATGCGACGGGGTCGAGCTCTTGTACGAGTACTTGAGATATGCCCAAGCCGCATTGCAAGGGCGGGATGAAGAGACCGACCAGCTCCTCAAGCTGTGGGAAAGGAGCTTATCGGCGTTGGCCACCGACCCGAATGAGCTTGTCGGCAAGGTCGATTGGATTACCAAGCGATGGCTTTTTCAACAGTTCATTGACGAAGAGAAGCTTTCCTGGGGGGATCCGTGGCTGAAATCGCAAGACCTCGAATTTCACCATATGAACTCGTCCCGGAGTCTGGGGCAGGCATTGGCTCAGACGCCGCCGGAATGGGATCTCACCCAGGGGGAAATTACCGAGGCGACCTATCACCCTCCTCAAAATACCCGGGCTTACGTTCGCTCGCGTTTGATGCACTTGCTAAAGCACCAAACGATCCGTTATTTCGTGGATTGGGAAGTGGTCGATGTCGAAGGTATCAACACCCTCAACCTGATTAACCCGTTTGATGCCAATCCGCCACAGCTCGAAAACTGGATTCATCAATTGAGCGCGCTTTAGTTCGATGGCAGGGAGATGTACCTAAAAAACTTAACGATTTTAGGTTTCAAATCGTTTCCGGACAAAATCTCATTGGATTTTGGTCCCGGGATCACGGCGATTGTGGGTCCCAATGGGTGTGGGAAATCCAACGTGGCCGATGCGATACGCTGGGTGCTGGGTGAGCAATCGGCCAAGGCCTTGCGGGGCGGGGAAATGGCGGACGTCATTTTCAACGGCACCGATCGTCGCAAGGCAGTCAGCATCGCCGAGGTCTCGTTGACGATCGGGGACATCGATTCGGAGCGCTTGCAAGCGGCGGGAGTCGAGCTCAGTTACAACGAGGTCACCATTTCCCGGCGTGTCTTTCGAGATGGCGGCAGCGAATATTTCCTGAACAAGACTTCCTGCCGTCTCAAGGATATTCAACAGCTTTTCATGGGGACCGGGGTGGGCCGCTCGAGCTATAGCATCATGGCTCAGGGCAATATCACCCAGATCCTCTCGAGCAAGCCCGAAGAACGGCGAATTGTCTTCGAAGAAGCCGCGGGAATTACGAAATTCAAGGCCCAGAAGCGGGAGAGTCTTCGAAAACTGGAGTCGACCGAGCAAAATCTGGCGCGAGTCTCGGACCGCATTAATGAAGTCAAGCGACAGATGAGCTCGTTGCAAAGGCAAGCCGGTAAGGCACGTCGCTACAAGAAGATCAGCGGTGACCTGCAATTCCTTGAAAATCAGCTCGCTCGGCATCAATACGACCTATACCACAAGGAGACCACCGAGAAGGAGGCTGAGCTCGAACAACTGCGGCAGGAAGCCGAGGGATGTGGCGAAGGGGTGGGAGCCGGTGAGGCCGAAATCAACCAGCTCCGGGAGCAGCTTGCCGATCTGGATAATCAGATTGAAGAGGCCCTGCAGAACAGTCACGACATCAAAAGCCAGATCGAGCGGCATCAGAGCAAGATCCAATTCAATGAGGAGCGGCTTCAAGAGCTTGACAACCAGCATCAAAAGGCCGGCGACGACATTGAGGATGCGCAAGAGCGCTACCAAGCAGCCCAGGAGGAGCTTCAATCCGTCGATCAGCGCCTGGAGGAGGCCGCATCCCAGCTCGAGACGTACCGGGCGGAGCGTGCCCGGCGAGCGGAAGAGCTTGAAGCGGTCGAAAGCGAGCTCAAGTCCAAGCAAGAGGAGCGGCAACGGCGTCAGGATGAGCTCTTCCAGGTGTCCGGGGAGCTGGCACAGGCACGGAATGAGCTCAATGACCTTGACTTGAAGAAGCAGGGCAACAAGAGCCGACTTGAAACGCTGACCACCGAAAAGGAGCAGACAGAGCAAGAGCTTGAGGAGCTATCCGGAAGACTACGACAATTTTCCGAACAGCTCGAGAACGAGCGAAGTGAGATTGAGCGATACCGGAGCACGCTGGAGGAGCGGAAGACGCGTCTGAGCGAAGCCGAATCAAACCTCCGTGACATCGGCCAGAGCGAGGATCAGCTCTTAAAAGAGCACTCGGAAAAGGAGTCGCGCCTCAAGGTCCTCCAACAGCTTCAGAGTGAGCATGACGGTTTTGGAGAAGGGGCATTGGCGGCGCTCAAGGAATCCCGCCACGTCGTCGGCTCATTGGCCGATAAGATTCGAGTGCCCGAACGGTACACGACCGCGATCGAGACGGCGCTCGGCCATCATCTGCAATTGGTGCTGACCCGCGATATCGAGAGCACGTACGGGATCCTTCAAGATCTCGTCAACCAGAAGCGCGGACGGGCCAGCTTAAGACCGCTCGATTTTCTCGAGCTTGGGGATCTCCCCGATCCTGAAGAAGTCTGGTTTAGCTCGAGTCCGTTTGGCACGCCGGCCCTCTCGGTGATTGAAGCCGAGGAGCCTGTCCAGCCGTTGCTGGTGGCGCTGCTTCAAAATATTGCGATCGTCCCGGACTTGGCCACGGCGACTCAAGCCTGGCAAGAGGTCGGAGGGGGCCACGATTTCGTCACGCTTGCCGGGGAGCTCATCACGCGCGACGGCATCTTTACGGGCGGAGCAACCGAACTGGGCGGAAAGGAGTCGGCTTCGATCCTTTCACGACGCAATCAAATCGTCCAGCACAAAAAGGAGCTTGAAAAATCGCAGGAGCGTCTGAATGCGGTGCGACACAAGAAAAGCGAGCTGCAGGCCGAGAAGAGCCGCCTCGAAGAGGATCGGCAATCGATTCAATCCGAACTGCACAGCCGGGAAGTCGCCATTGCCAGCCGGGAAGGAGAATATCGGGAACTGGAGAATTCCCAGCGAAGCCTCCGGAAGCGATTGGAGAACGTTGAGTACGAAAAGCAACAGCTCGAGGCCCAGGCGGAAGAAGGGGACGGCCGATATTCCGAATTGGCTCAAAAGAGGGACGAGCTCGAAGAGCGGGAAAAGGTGCTTAAACGGGAGACCGAGGAGCTGAACGGCGAGATTGAAGAGCTAAGGCAAAAGCGGGAAACGGCCAATTCGGCGTTAACCGAAGCCAAGGTGACTTTGGCCTCCGAGGAAGAGCGGTATCAATCTTTGGCCAATCAAAAGAAGCCGCTCCAGAATCGATTGACCGAGATGACCTCGCTGATTGAGCAGCGACGTCAGGACATGAAGAGCTACTCGGATCGTCGATCACAAGCGGAAGCCGAAATGGCGGAGTCTCAACGCCTCATCGAGTCGCTTGAGCAGGAGCGCGAAACGGTCAGCTCGCGGGTTTCCGAGCTGCAGTCACAACGGCAGGGCTGGAATCGGGACATTGCCGACCGCAACGAGCGCTTGAATGAGCAGCGGAAGCGGCAGTCGGAACTTCAAAAGAGGCAAAGCGCCGTGGAAGTCGAGCTGGCTGAAAAGAAAATGTCGCTCGAGAATATCCGTGAACGTCTTTATCAAAAATATGGTACGCACGTGGAGGAGGTTGAAGAGCAGGCCTTCACGATGACCGTTCCGGAGCAAGGCAGCCCGGAAATCCATGTCATCGGTCAGGAGGGGGGGAGGGAGAGTGAGAGTGAGAGTGAGAGTGAAAGTGAAAGTGAGAGTGAGCCGGAGAGGGAGAGGGAGAGTGAAGGGGTAGGCGAGGTTGATGCTGATGGCGATGAAGAAGGAAGCGCGGAGGGGACGAGCGATGCTGAGGGTGGTCACGAGAGCGTAAGCATTGATTGGGACGAAGTCGCGAGGCAGGTTGCGACATTGGAGCGTCGCCTCAATGACATCGGTGCGGTGAACCTCGAAGCGATTCAGGAATATGAGGAGACCGAGCAGCACTATGAATTCCTGTCGAATCAGCACGACGACCTGATCAAAGCCAAGGAACAGTTGGAAGAGGTGATCAACCGGATCAACTCCCAGACCCGGGAGATGTTCACCGAAACCTTCAATCAGATCCGGGAGAATTTTCAGAGCACCTTTCGGGAAATCTTTGCGGGCGGGAAAGCCGATTTGAGGCTGGTTGACGAGGGGGATGTCTTGGAGAGCGGTATCGAAATCGTGGCACGGCCTCCGGGGAAACAGCTCCAAAGCATCGGCCTGCTATCCGGGGGCGAGCAGACCATGACCGCGGTCTCGCTGTTGTTTGCGATCTATCAGGTGCGTCCCAGCCCGTTTTGTGTGCTCGATGAGCTCGATGCCCCGCTGGACGAGTCCAATATTAATCGGTTTGTGCGAATCCTCCAACGATTCCTTGAACAGTCCCAGTTCATCATCATCACCCATAATAAGCGGACCATCGGGATGGCGGACGTCCTTTACGGGGTGACGATGCAGGAGCGGGGTGTGAGCAAATTGGTCAGTGTCAAGCTCCAGAAGCCGGAGGAAGCCGAAAACGAGGAAGAGCCCAAGCCATTGGATGAGCCTCTCAGCTCGGACTCCATTCAGGCCGAAGAGGATGAGCGTCAACGCCCGGATGAGGTGCTTGAGCGCGATTCGACCGAATAGCTGCATGGAATACGGCTCCGACGACCGACAAAATAAAAATCCTGCGTTGACACGGTCTTTCGCTTTGCTACGGTCAAAAACCGCAGGGTTGATCGAACTTCCCAAGGCGCAAGATTCAGAGTGAGATAGAGTAATTCCTTGAACAAATTTATATGGCAAAATCATCTGCTGCCACCAAGTCGAAAAAATACGTTTACTTTTTCGGTAACAAGAAGGCCGACGGCGACGGCTCCATGAAGGCGTTGCTGGGAGGCAAAGGAGCCAACCTCGCGGAAATGACACGGATCGGATTACCGGTCCCTCCCGGCTTCACCATGAGCACGGAAGTCTGTACTTATTACTATGCCAATAAGCAGACTTACCCGAAAGTGCTGAAACAGCAGGCTGAGGAGGGGGTGCGGAATATGGAACGGATCATGGGCAAGAAGTTCGGGGACTCCGAAAAGCCGCTGTTGGTTTCGGTGCGCTCCGGTGCCCGCGAGTCCATGCCCGGCATGATGGACACCATCCTCAATCTCGGATTAAACGACAACACCGTTCAGGGGTTGGCCAAGGTGAGCGGGAATGAGCGTTTCGCCTGGGATTGCTATCGGCGCTTCATTCAGATGTACGGCGACGTCGTCATGGGCGTTCAGACTCGCCCGGGCGAAGACCTTGAGCCGTTTGAGCAGGTGATTGAAGGCTTAAAAAACGAACGATTTCCGAGCGAAGAGGATGTCAAAGATACCCGGCTGAACGCCGACGACCTCAAGGAGCTGGTCAAACGCTTTAAATCGCTCGTTAAGGAACGGACCGGCAAGGCCTTTCCGAACGATCCGTGGGATCAGCTTTGGGGCGCGGTGGGGGCTGTCTTTGGCTCCTGGATGAACGAGCGGGCGATCGTTTATCGGCGTCGTTATGGCATTCCCGCCGAATGGGGTACCGCGGTCAATGTGCAAGCCATGGTCTTTGGCAACACCGGCGAGAAGTCGGGATCGGGCGTCGCCTTCACCCGCGATCCGGCAACCGGTGAAAAGGTCTTCTATGGGGAATTCCTAATGAATGCCCAGGGCGAAGACGTGGTGGCCGGAGTACGGACGCCGGAACCGGTGATCGAGCTCAAGAAGCAGATGCCGCATGCTTACAAGGAGCTCGAGGATGTCCGCAAGAAGCTGGAGCAGCACTTCCACGACCTTCAAGATTTCGAGTTCACGATTGAGGACGAAGAGGTCTTCATGCTTCAGACCCGAAGTGGGAAGCGCACCGGTCTGGCGGCGGTCAGGATCGCCGTCGAGATGGTCAAGGAGAAGCTGATTAATTGGGAGGAAGCGCTCAAATTGGTCCCGGCTGAGCAGTTGGATCAGGTGCTGGCGCCGGTCTTTGACCGAAAGGCGTCCAAGGGGGCGGAGGTCGTCGCCACCGGCCTG
>JAHEOI010000152.1 GCA_018610125.1 Verrucomicrobiota bacterium | reverse complement strand
GGAGTCGATGGTCCCGAATTTCACGGCGGCGGTCATCTTCCTCTCCGTACTGATCGGCGGCACCACGTTTACCGGGAGCATCACCGCGTGGGGCAAGCTCAGTGGCAACGTGACTCAGAAGCCTTTCCTGTTTCCCGGCCAGCGGTTCGTTAACGGACTGCTTCTGTTGCTGGCCCTTGCGGGCGGCATCCTATTCACGATTCAACCGGAGCACCAATACGCCCTTTTTGCGGCACTCTTGATTATCCCGGCCATTTTCGGCGTGTTATCGGTCATGCCGATCGGAGGTGCCGACATGCCGGTGGTCATTTCCCTGCTCAACAGCTATTCCGGACTTGCGGCCTGCTTCACCGGCTTTGTCATTGAAAACAACATCCTCATCGTCACCGGGTCGTTGGTCGGGGCCAGCGGGCTGATCTTGACCCGCATCATGTGCAAGGCGATGAATCGCTCTTTGGCCAACGTCCTCTTTAGCGGCTTCGGAGCGGCCGAGACCAAATCCGCACAAAAGGTGGAAGGCGAGGTAAAACCGGTTTCGCACGAGGACGCCTACTACATTTTGGAGGCGGCCCGGTCGGTCGCCTTTGTGCCCGGCTATGGAATGGCGGTTGCCCAAGCCCAGCATGCCGTGCGTGAGCTCGGGGAATTGCTTGAAAAGAACAACGCCGAGGTGAATTATGCCATCCACCCCGTTGCCGGACGAATGCCCGGTCATATGAATGTCCTCTTGGCTGAAGCCAATGTCCCTTACGATCAATTGGTCGAAATGGACGACATCAATCCGATCATGGACACCATCGATGTCTGTGTGGTTATCGGAGCCAACGACGTTGTCAATCCGGCCGCCGCGGAGGATAAGTCGAGTCCCATTTACGGAATGCCAATCATTCAAGTCTCCAAGGCGAAGACGGTTATCGTCATGAAGCGCTCGCTGGCTTCCGGTTTCGCGGGAATTGAAAACCACCTCTTCTACAAAGACAATACTCGGATGCTGTTCGGGGATGCCAAGGGCTCCCTACAACAGTTGGTATCGGAATTCAAGGAAAGCTGAACCGGCTCCGGGGAGACTTGCCTAATCGGGCTTGAAGGCTGATCGTGAGTAGGATGAGTCAAGTTGGAAATGCGGACAACCCATTGCGAGTTGCCATAATTGGAAGCGGCCCGGCAGGGTTTTACGCGGCGGACAATCTCCTAAAACAGAAAGAGGTTGCGACGGCGGTCGACATGTTCGACCGGCTCCCAACGCCGTTCGGCCTCGTCAGGTTGGGCGTCGCACCCGACCATCCAAAAATCAAATCGGTCGCCAAAACCTTCGAGCGCATCGCTGAGCACTCCCGATTCCGCTTTTTCGGCAACGTCAATTTCGGCGATCACGTCAGCCTTGACGACCTGAAGCAGTATTATCATCAAATTCTCTTCACCACCGGCGCCCAAACCGACAAGCGGCTAAACATTCCGGGCGAAGACCTCGCCGGGTCTCACTCGGCGACCGAATTTGTCGCCTGGTACAATGGTCACCCCGACTTCCAGGAGCTGAGCTTCGACTTATCCCAGGAAGCGGCCGCTGTGATCGGGGTTGGCAACGTCGCGTTGGATGTCGCCCGCATGCTGGCGCGGACCTCGGAAGAGCTCGGGACGACCGACATCGCCAATCCGGCCCTGGAGGCCCTTCGTCACAGTCGGGTCAAGACAATCTACGTCATCGGGAGGCGTGGTCCGGCCCAGGCAGCCTTCACATTACCCGAATTGCAGGAGATCGCCAAGCTGAGCCATGCCGATGTGCTCGCCAAGCCGGAAGAGATCGAGCTGGATCACGTCAGCCAAGCCGCTTTGGAAGCGCATCCGGATAAAGCGACCGAAAAAAAGCTGGATATCCTCCGCGGGTTTGCCAAGGCCGAATCGAGCGGCTCTCATGACAAGCAAGTGGTATTTCGCTTCCTGAAATCGCCTTCGGAGATCATCGGGGATAATCAAGGCAGGGTCCGAGCGCTCCGGTTGACGCATAACGAGCTCTATAGCCGAGAGGATGGCCGCATCGGATGCCGAGGGACCGACCGATTCGAGGATATCCCGGTGGGGCTCGTCTTTCGGTCTGTCGGCTACCGTGGCGTGGCGCTTCCCGATCTGCCTTTCGATGAGAAGAAGGGCGTCATTCACAATGAAAACGGGCGGATCCTCGCGGCCGATGGCCAAACGCCGATACCGGGACTCTATGTTGCCGGTTGGATCAAGCGAGGCCCCACCGGGGTCATCGGGACCAATAAACCGGATGCCGCGGAAACCGTCAGCTCGATGATTGATGATTTCAATCGCGGCGACATGCTTTCACCGCCTTATACGTCGAGCGAAGTTGCGACGTTGATTCAGCGCCGACAACCCGACTATTTCTCCTATCAGGATTGGCAACGCTTGGATAAGCTCGAGATTGGACGAGGCAAGGATCATGGCCGTCCTCGGGTCAAGTTTACCAATGTCCAGGAGATGCTGGAAGCAATCGGGCGAGGGTAGAAAGGCGAAGCCCTATCGTACCCCGTAAAACTCCGATATTTGGCGTTGAGCAGCTTGGAGACGCTTGCTGATGATCTGAGAAATCCGCTTGTAAAACTCGCACCCGAATTCCGGACGAGCCTCGCAATACTGGCGCATAAAGTCGCCATCGATGTAAATGGCAGCGCTCTGTTCAATTGCTCGCGCATCAAAGTGGGATTGATACGGCGAGAACAACCAAGACCAGCCCAGTAAATCGCCATCGCCGACCGACTGTAAAAGAATATTGCCGCTATCTTTCAGATGTGTCTCCAGTGCGATTTGGCCATACTGAACCAGATAGAACCCGGTCGCTTGGGCTCCTTCGCGAAAAACCAGCTGCCCCGCCTCGAACTTGATCTTTTTCGGATGGTCGCCAAGACCTTTCAAATCGTTCTCATTCATTCCCCGAAGAAACGGGTGTTCCGCCAATTCATCGTAAGCCGGTGCTGTCATGTTGGTCTCGTTTATAGTGAACAGGTTACCGGCGGGTCAAGTAGCTCCTCGACGAAATCGGGCGCCTTGCTACTCGTTAATGCCCCAGCCCCGCACACGGGACTGTTCGAAAAGATTATTCTGTAATACAGAAGACGCGCGCCGGCGCTCCGATTCCGATTCGATACCCTCTTCTTGAACCGGCTCGATCGGTTTCGTGACAAAATTGATTCCGCTCGTTTCGGCAACCTCCGCCAGGCAAGAATAGGCCGGGGAGCTCTCCCTATCCTCCGGCATCGAATCCAGCAAGGCCACTAATTGACTTTCGCTATCCTTCTTCCGAGGCGCCCAGCACTCGAGCCAACGCTTCACCCCGTCCGGAAGGGTCTCGGTCCCATGACTCACAATGATGATCATATCAGCCGCCAAGGCGTCCTCTAATGCCAATTGGCTGCCTTGCCACTGCTGCAAAATGTCAAAGCGCCATAAATGGCAGTCATACGACTGGGTCGGCCGGAGTCGGTCGACAACGGAATGGCACGCCTTCTTGGCCAGTCGACCGGTCGGTTCGTCCGCATACGCCAAAACCATGTTCAGGTGCCGGCGCCGATACAGTCTATCGTCACACAACGTCGTATACTCGTCCTCCATATTGACTCAAATTACCTCGGCAGTCCCGGGATTCGCTATTCGGGATTACCCTTGGTCTGTCTAAGCATTCTTCCTAACCAGTGATGCGGCTGATCGGCCTCATGACCGCCCAATACGGGCGATTACGTCACTTTCGCCCGTTTTCTCAATTGAAGGGGTTGCCCGAGAGCAACCAAGGTATTACAAGCATTAATGCCGGTTTCGAGGTTCCGAGGACCTGGCAAGAGGGATGAGCTTGACCCGTATCAAGGCAATGCCCTCACCGGAATGAGAGAGTCAGATTCAAAAGAAGGTCGGTTATGATCAGATTGGCATTGCTCACGTTAACAGGCGTTTTCGCTTTGACCGGCTGCCGTCAAGGCAGCTCAAACGGCGAATCCGACACATCCAAATCGCCGGAGGGAAACGGCAAACGAATTTACCAGGTCCAAGGAATTATCCGGAGAGTGGCCGATAATGGCGACACCGTCACCATCGAGCACGAGGCAATCCCCGGATTCATGCCGGCGATGACCATGCCGTTTTATCTCCGGGAAGCCAACGAGCTGACGGCCTTCAAACCGGGAGATTCCGTTGAATTTGACTTTGTCGTCACGGAGGAGGATTCCTGGGCGACCGACTTTCGCTCCATTGACCGGTCGGAAATCGAGCTGCCAAAGCAGAGCCGTACCAGGCAGCGTCTCCCGCATTCAAAGGTCCATCGCGTTAACGAAGGGAGCCCGATGCCCGAGTTTCAATTGGTAAACTCCCAAAATGAACGCATCACGAATGACACCTTTGACAGTGACATGCTCCTCCTTTCCTTTATATTCACGCGCTGCCCGGTGCCCAACTTCTGCCCGCTCATCACGCGGCATTTCAATACCATCCATCAAGCACTCCAATCGGATCCCGATTTGGCCAATCAAGTCCGGCTGTTGAGCATCTCGATCGATCCGAAATACGATCGGCCCGGTGTCCTGAAACAATACAAGCGGTCGGTTGTCGGCGCCGATACCCCCCCTGAGGAATGGACCTTCGCCACCGGCACAACCGAGGAAATCAACCGATTGACAACAGCCTTCCGAGTCTATGTCAAAAAGGACTCAGAGACGATTAATCACGGCCTCTGTACCGCATTGGTTTCACCGGAAGGGGAGATTCGGGCGATCTGGCGCGGCAATGAGTGGGAACCGCAAGCGGTCCTGAAAACCATCAAGGCAATGGCGTCGAGCCAAGCGCGTTAACCGGATCCCTTTCAAATAAACCTGTTTCCCTGATGTCCGAAAACCCGTCAATCCCGCAGCCCGATCCGTCGACGCAGCACCGCCCATCATTGCGTGAATGGCTCTTTCTGACAGCCCACGAACCGTTTCGGCTGTTTTTTCCGACCGCCTGCGTATTCGGACTCATCGGCATTGCCCTATGGCCACTCTTTTACGCAGGGACCCTTGGAGTCTACCCGGGCGTGCTTCATGCCCGGTTATTGATCCAGGGATTCATGACCGGATTTATCGTCGGCTTTCTCGGGACATCGCTCCCCAAGATGCTCGAAGTCCGCGGGTTCTCGCCCCTCGAGGTAAGCCTGCTCTTTCTGGCTTACTGCCTGACCTCGATCCTCCATCTAAGCGGGCTCGGCATCGGCGGGGACATCAGCTTTTTATTCCTACTGACATTGCTGACAATCTTCCTTGGCTGCCGATTTCGGCAACGTCACGATCTGCCACCTCCGGGATTTGTAATGGCAGCCCTGGGGATTCTCAGCGGCGCAGCCGGAACAATAGGCCTCCTTTTGGCGGGAACGGGCGACATTCCTCCTGTTTACTACCGCTTTGGCAAACAACTCCTCTATCAAGGCCTCCCTTTGTTCCCTCTCCTGGGAGTCGGGCCGTTTCTTCTGCCGCGTTTTTTCGGCTCCCAGCCCCACCATCGCTTTGCCGATTCGCGTTATCCCACACCACAATGGACAAAGCATGCATTGCTTTCCTTGGCCGTGGGAGCAGTCATCCTTTTCGGGCTCATTATGGACGCCTTCTACCAATCGTTGTGGGGGCGCTTTCTCGGAGCGCTCGCAGCAGGTTTCTTCATTATTGTGACGATTCCGGGGCTATGGAAACCGGCGATTCCGGGCCATCTCGCGACCGGCTTGCAGATCGGCCTGGCCCTGCTCATCGCGGGCTTATTTGCCTCGGCAACTTTGGTCATCCCCGAATTAATCAGCCTCCATCTCCTATTCATCGGCGGTTTCAGCCTGATCGCCCTCCTCGTCGCGACCCGCGTCGTACTTGGACACAGCGGCTATCATACGCTCTTTCGGAGCCGGATGACGTTCTTGGCCCCGATGATCGCGCTTTACCTGGTCGCTTTGGGACTTCGGATCGTTGCGGACCTGGTGGCAACGCTGTCAATCCTCTCTTACAGCCTTGCCGCGATCGCCTGGATCGCCGGCACTTCATATTGGGCGGTCCGCGTCCTGCCCAAAATCCGATTCGAAGAGCAATGACACGACGACCAGGCACCATTTCGCTGCTTTCATTTGATATGCATCAAGGCCTCGACGGCGCCATGCGTCTATTATGAGGAGTCATGAGCACGGAAATGATTACACTGGATGTCCGCGAGGATATCAACCAAGGGAGGGAGCCGCTTTCCAAGATCCTGAGCACCGCTTCGCAATTGAAACCGCATCAGAAGTTGATGATCATTGCCCCTTTCGAGCCGGTCCCATTGTACCATGTCCTCGGCAGCCAAGGGTTTGACCATGACGCAACGCCGCGTGGGGATGGGGATTGGGAGGTCGTATTTAAGCGCAAAGGCGAGGCTTCCGACCAACCGGAGAGTGATCCCACATCTCCCGAGATTCACGGGAACAACGAAGCCGAGACGCACGAGATTGATGCTCGAGGTTGGGAGCCGCCCCAACCGTTGATCAAAATTCTCGAAACCCTGGGGAATCTTCCGCAAGGCGGTACGTTGCAAGCCCGCACGGACAGAAGACCCATTCACCTATTTCCCCACCTGCAAGAACGCGGCTTTGAGGCCACTTCGGAGGAGCAAGAAGATGGAAGCTACATTACCCGCATCCGCCACAAGCAATAAGTTCAGCTCGCAAAGCAAGTCAGTGGGAGCATCGAAGCCGACATCCGGGAGCGAAAGCTCGCCCAAGACCTGGTTGCCGTTAATCTTTATGCTTTCCGGTATCGCAGCCATTTTTACCGCCGTTGTCTGGCTGACATGGTCCCCCCAGGTCCTGGCGACCTACCACTACAATCCGTTGGCGGTGGCGATCACACATCTTGTCACGCTCGGCTGGATCAGCTCGGTCATTTTCGGGGCCTTATACCAGCTCACGCCGGTCACCTTCCAGACGCAGCTCCATAGCGTCAGGTTCGCACGCTACCATATCTGCCTTCACCTCGTCGGAGTCATCGGAATGGTCTGGATGTTTTTTTATTGGGACCCGAAGCAGGTCGGCCATTTCGGCTCCATTGTCGCCTTTGGGATCCTTTTCTTTGCCTACAATATCTTCCGCACAATACGATCCATCCCCCGCTTCGATACCGTCGCGCTCGCCATCGCTTCCAGTCTTGTCTGGCTTATCCTGACGATGACGGCCGGCCTCTACCTTGCCGCGGACAAGTGCTGGGCTTTCACCTATTTCGATCCCCTCGCCCAAATGCACGCCCATGCTCATCTCGGCGTGATCGGTTTCTTCCTTATCCTCTTAATCGGGGTTTCCTACAAATTGTTGCCGATGTTCATTCTGAGCGAAGTCCGGTCTCAGCGGCGTGCTTTTTGGTCGATCATCCTCCTCAACCTGGCCGTACCGGGCGTTTTCTTAACCATCCTGCTCAAAAGTCGCTTCAAGCTGCTTTTCGCAGCCATGGCTGCCGTCGCCATCCTCGTGTACCTCTGGGAAGTCGCTCGCATGCTCCAAAACCGGAAACGACGCGAGCTCGACTGGGGCTTGATCCACTTCCTTACCGGACTGGGCCTATTCGCTCCCTTGATTGCATTGGCCTTTGTCCTTTCCTGGCCCCGGCTTCCTGCAACGGATTTGGCACTGCGATTGGAATCGGCCTACGGCTTCCTGGCTCTTTTCGGTGTTTTCTCGATGGCCATCCTCGGAATGCTTTATAAGATACTTCCGTTCCTTGTCTGGTATAACACCTATAGCAACGCCATCGGACGCTATCGGACACCTGCCGTGAAAGATCTCTATTCGCCTTGGCTTCAATGCCTCGGTTATTGGGGATATCTCGTTGGCGTCGCAACGACAACGACGGCGATCGCTCTTGCCGGCTCCGCCTTGCTGCAAGTCGGGACCGCACTCATGCTTTTCGCCCTGATTTGCTTTGCTCTTAATGTCCTCCAAATCCTCAAGCATCTTATGGCCCCGCAATTGACCCCGTTGGACCTATCGAAAGGCTAAGATTATGGAAATCGATTCGAACATCACGGAGGAAGAGATCTGGCATGCGCTCAAGCAGGTGGTCGACCCTGAGCTGGATTGCAACATCGTCGATCTCGGTCTTGTCTACAAGGTGGCCTTGGCCGCCTCGCGTGCGGAAGTCACGATGACGTTCACGACGCCCGGCTGCCCCATGCACCAAAGTCTCATTGGCGGTGTCCATATGGCACTATTGAGCCTGGACGGGATCGAAGACGTGCATGTCGAAATTGTGTGGGATCCTCCTTGGCACCCCGGTCTCATCAAGCCGGAAGCCCGTGAGCGCCTGGGCATGGCGTAGCCGAAACAATGAGCCGCAAGCTCCTGGCCAAAGGACAACTATGCGTGAACGTTGCCTTCTTATTCTCAGTTTAGTGGCATTGATCTCGGTCGGACGCGCCGCTGAAGAGGGAAACAAGCCCGAAGCCCTCCAAGATTTCCGAGACGCCGGCTTTGGCCTCTTCATCCATTGGGGACCTGTAGCCAAAATCGGCAAAGAAATCAGTTGGCCTGTCAAAGACGCCTCCGAAGCGTTTCGAGATCGCTATTTCAGCCTGTATAAGGGCTTCAACCCCGAGAGATTTCGACCTCGTCGCTGGGCGAAGTTGGCTCGGAAAGCCGGGATCCGTTATGTCGTGTTCACGGCCAAGCACCATGCAGGATTCTGCATGTTCGCCTCCGATTACACCGACTACGACATCAAGGAAACGCCATATGGGAGAGACATCTGCCTGCAGCTCGCCGAAGCAGTCCGGGCGGAGGGGCTCAAGCTCGGATGGTATTATTCGCCTGCGGATTGGCATTATCAATATGCCAATGGCTTTTCGGGCGAATATGAAAGGGGGCCGGCCATCAAGAAATTCAGAATCCCCCATGGGAGGCACCAGTTGCCGCTTCTCGAATATGAGCTGGCCCAAATCAGGGAGCTTCTGATGCACTATGGCCCGGTGGATATCATGTGGTACGACGGCAATCCGACAGGATTGAAGAAGCCGACTTGGTGGATTGCCCCAAACGCGGTCATCGTCAGAGGCGTATTGCCCACACCCGAGCAAACCATTCCGGATACGCCCCCGGAAGGGGCATGGGAGACCTGCATGACAATGGGCAACCAATGGGCCTACAAGCCCGACGACCACTACAAATCCGTAACGACGATCGTTCACAACCTCATCAAGATTCGAGCCAAAGGCGGGAACTACCTGCTTAACGTAGGACCGAAAGCAGACGGCAGCCTCCCGGATGCTCAGGTCCGTATCCTGCACGAGCTTGGTCGATGGATGGATCGAAACGCGGAGGCAATCCATGGCACGCGGCCGTGGAAAACGTCTCGGGAGGGTGACATCTGGTTTGTCAGCAATAAGAAGAAAGACACGATCTATGTTATGCTGCTCAAATGGCCGGACGCGCCGCAGGTGACAATGGAGGCACTGTCCGGCGTCTCCGTGGAGCGCATATCGATGCTTGGACGATCCGAGGCACTCGATTGGCGACAGAGCGAAGTCGGTCTTACGGTTGATATGCCCTCGCAGAAACCTTCCAAACATGCCTGGGTGCTAAGGATTGGGCTCGGCTCGAACGGAAGGCCGGATCGGAAATCTCAACCGGAGGCGCCCGGGCGCCCGAAGGCGCGATCCCACGAACAATCCGACAACGAAGATTGACAGGGTAAAAACCAGTCGGATATATGCCATGCCACGCGTCCTTTGTATCCGGCAGGTTGCCCCCGAGACGCCGGGCAAAATTGTCGAAACGATCACCGAGAGCGGACTGGATCCGGTCGTCGTACGTCCCTTCGAGGGAGGCCCATTGCCATCGCGGCTCGTAGACTTCAAGGGACTCGTGGTCATGGGCGGTCCCATGAGCGCTCGGGAGCTCGATCGGGAACCGGTGCTGCAAGCGGAGCTACGACTGATTGAATCGGCGCTTTCCGATGTACTTCCAGTGCTCGGTGTCTGCTTGGGATGCCAGCTCCTGGCCAGAGGGCTCGGCGCTGCAATTCTGCCGGGGGACCAAAAAGAGATTGGACGGCATCGGGCACACGTTTTTTCGGCGGTGGACCGAGCTGGTTCAATTGGGTGAGTCGGGCAAGGTGGTCGCGACCGCGGAAGAGGGCAGCTCAACCTCGACCAACGTGCGACGGGACGGACGCGCT
>JAHEOI010000151.1 GCA_018610125.1 Verrucomicrobiota bacterium | reverse complement strand
CTCGAAAGAGATGAAACTCTCCGGATTAGCCCAGTGGGTGAGAATCCCACCTGGTAAGGTTTGACCAACCGCCAGAAGCGAGTCTTGCGTAGTCGTCCGAGAGGGCGGCACGAAGCGTAGACAGCGAAGTTGAGGCCGTGTGATAGAGTCCCGAAAGCGCCTACATCGTCGGGGTCCTCGTTGTTGAGGCCGGGGGATAACACTGAAGTGCTGTAGTGGTCTGGCACCGAAGCCCGGCCGGGGTCCAAGGAACATGGCATAGACAGATTGGGGCTATCAACGCATCAAGCGCTGGAGAAATTCCGGAGGATGGCCTATGCCAACCAGATAAATTGGGTGCCGGATGTCGACATACGGAAGTATGTTGACACCATTGATCACGGGCAATTGCGAACGGTTCCGATGAGAGGTCATCAACCATCGGGTGCAGTCTGCATTTCTCTGAGAAACGCAGACTAGAGGAGCAGCCGGTTGCCGAGAGCGATCCAGGTCGGAATGCTCAGCAACCCGAGCAATGAGGTGGCAAGGACAACCTGAAGGGCTGTATTCGGATCGCCTCCATAATGCTTGGCCAGGATGATCGGCAGGCTCGCTGCCGGCATCGCTGCCTGGATAACGATCACACGCTTGAGCTCAATCGATCCGGGAACGAAATAGCCCAGGGTTAAGAAGAGGACTGGTAATAGCAAGAGCCTCAAGACGCTGCCCCATCCCATCAGTGGCCATCGCCAGGTTGCTTGAAACTGGTGGAGATAATCGGCAATGGTGGCGCCAACCAGCATCAGGCCGATTGGAATCGCGCAATTGCCAAGCATGTCCGCCGCGGTCAGAACCGACTGGGGAACGAGGTCGGCGCTGTCGGAAAGGTTGAGGGAAAGCCCCAGGGCAATGGCGATGATCGGCGGGTTCAGCATGTGCCTCCAGAAGGACCTCATTTCGCCCCCGGTTAACACCATCAGGCCGACGGTCCACATCGCAAGCTCGACGCCGACATTGTGGACAAACAGGACCCCGACCGTTTCCTTGTCGAAAAGAAGGATCGTCAATGGGATCGGAACATACCCATAGTTGTAGATCCCGACGCTGTAAGCGAATGTCCGTTTCGCCTGGTCTCCCGGCAGATTCGTGCGATGGCGGCAGAGATACCCGAGAGCCAGCCCCAATACGACGGTGATGAACCCGATGACCGGAGGCAAAATGACGTTTTTAGCCTGCCTTAAAGCCTCGTTGTCGAGGATCGATCCGAAGATCAGGCTTGGAATCAAGAGGTTGACGGTGACTCGTAAGAGGCTTTGATCCGCTTCCTCAGTGAGCCAACCCAATTTCCGAATCGCCGCCCCGATAGCCGCGATAAGGAATACCGGCAAGACCTCTCGTAGGATAGGTAAGAACGACCCGATGAGACTGCTGTCTAAAAAACCCATTCCGCAACTTCCGACGAGCGTAAAATGGCCTCGGCGATTTGGAACCGCAAGGGCTCTCTGCTACACTGCAAGCTGAAATCGGATTATGAGAATCGGGATCTTATCGGACATTCATGATCATATTCGAGAGCTCGATCTGGCGCTCGGCTCGATGAAGGGGGTTGAGGCATTGATCTTCTGCGGGGACTTGTGCTCGCCGTTTATCGTGGGGGAGCTCTGTACGGCCGGAGCGGTTTCGGGACCGATCCACATCGTCTTTGGCAACAACGATGGCGATCTGTTTCGAATCACTCAAAACGCCGCGAAGAGATCGGAGCAGGTGAAGCTCCACGGAGAGCTGGCGGAGATACAGCTTGCGGGGCGGCGGTTTGGAGTCAACCACTACCCGAATATTGCGCAATCGTTGGCCCATTCCGGGAATTATGATGTCGTCTGCTACGGGCATAACCATGCGCATTCGGTCGAGCGGATGACTGCCGGAGGCCGTGAGGTCCTTTTTATCAACCCCGGGACCTTGATGGGAGCCAGGTTCGATCGCGGCAAGCGGGAACCGGTGCCTTCCACGTTCGCCATTTACGACACGGAAACCGGTAGAGTCGAACGATTCGAGATTCGTGCCGAAACCGATCAAGCGCAAAGGGGGCTTAAGGTAACCCCGCTCCAGAGTGGATGAGGAGTTGGGTAGTTGCGTGGCGGAGCCCGGCCCAAGTTCAATTCCCTCTTCATTCTATGAAACTTAACAGGCGACAAAGGGGGGGCTCCGCGGGCGACGGATCTTCGCGTCGCGGTTGGGCGTGGCAGGCTTCGATCGGAGTCGCGATCTTCGGAGCTTCGCTATGGGCATTAGTGCGGGATATGCCGGCGATTAACGTCTTATGGTATCTGCCGGCATGGTACGGCTATTTGCTGACGCTTGACGCCATCCTTTTGTGCCGGGAAGGCCGGTCGTTCTTATGGCATCGCCGTCGGGAGCTCTTGGCGATGCTTGGCTGGTCGGTACCATTCTGGTTTGTTTTTGAGGCCTACAATTTCGTCATTGAGAATTGGTACTACGTTTACGTTTTCCGGAGCCTTTGGGTGCAAGCCTTATACGGGTTCGTTGCGTACGCCACGGTTTTTCCGGCTTGCTTTTTTCATGCCGAGCTGCTGCGGTCGCTCACTCGCTGGGATAAAATACGATGGCCCGGACTCACGATCACTGTTCGCAAGCTTCGCATTTTGGCGGTCATGGGCAGTGTGTGCGTTTTGGCCCCGCTTTTCCGACCGCGGGAGTGCTTCGCGCTCGTATGGCTTGCTCCGATCTTGCTGCCGGCTTGTATCAATTACCGAGTCGGGGCGCCATCGTTATTGCGTGATTTGGAGGCGGGCCGGCCCGGACGGTTGCTTCGGCTATTGGCCGGTGGGTTGATAGCCGGCCTCGTTTGGGAAATGTTCAATTTCTGGGCGCGCTGCAAGTGGATCTACACCGTTCCGGGATTTGAAGAGTGGAAGCTTTTTGAAATGCCGGTCGCGGGGTTTCTCGGATTCCCATTCCTGGCGGTTGGGGCGTTTTCAACCTATTCGTTGTTCAGCTTTTACATTCGCGGCGGGCGGCATTGGGAAATGGAAGGACCCGATCAGGCGGAAGGAGCTCCCCAAGGTTCGGCCCTCAAAACGATATCGGCGGCCGTGATCGCTGTCATCTTCTCCGCTGTCGTCTATTATCATGTCTATCACGACACCGTGAAATCGAGGCGTCCTTTGCTTTCGGAAATCCCGGCCCTCGAGACGGCGACACGAAAAACCTTGCGGCGTAATGGCATTGCCACTCCCGAAGAGCTCCGCAACCGTATCGAAGCAGCCGGCCCGGTCCAGTTGGCGGCCCGTTATAACATGGATCCGGACGAAGTGAATCAAATATGTCACTTGATTAATCTCGGGCTGCACAAGGGGATGGGACTCAAGGCGGCCAAAGCGCTCCAAGAGGTCGGCGTCGCCACAGTGGAAGAGCTGAGTCGTTGGGATCCGGAAGCGCTGTGGCAACGCCTCAAAACAGAACGCCCTCGAATGGCGTCCCGTTTAAGTCCTGCCCAGATCAAGGTCCTCGTCCGCGCCGCGAAGTTTTGGGGACGCTCCAAGCGATGAGAATCGGTCGGGGCAATTTGCGAATTGGCGATACAAGAAAGAGATTTTTGCCCGCGAAGAACGCCAAGGGCGCGAAGGAAAGGAGCAATTTGATCGGGCAGAACTGCGCTCCGAAACCGTGATAATCCGGTGCTTCTGCGTCTTTGGCCCTGTGCGCTGGTTCGCTCGGTTGTGGTAGGGATTGCACTCCGCTGCAGTCCGTCCAGGCTTCGGTTGTGGTAGACTGCACTTCGCTGCAGATGCCCTCGACACTCCAATAGTCACCTGACCCCTCCGGGTTTGGACGGCGCAGGGCGATTGACCAGATCCTCGGACGGCCTTAAGGTAACACTATGGGAACCTTGACGATCGAGCTTCCTTCACACGCCGCGCAGGCGGAGCTTAACTTGCGACGGTGGGCGGAGCTTCTGGATGATCCGAAGTTGGCGAAAATCGAGGGTCGCATTGAAACGGATCGTCACGGTCACATCATCATGAGTCCTCCCCCTCGACCAAATCATGGGCGCTTGCAGCTTAAAATAGGCTCTCTTATTCAAAGCCAGATGTCGGAGGGCGAGACATTGACCGAATGCCCTATTTCGACGGCGGATGGGGTGAAACTGGCCGATGTTGCCTGGGCTTCGCCACAATGTATGAGCGAGTTGGGCGATCGGATTTGTTTTCCTCGCTCGCCTGAAATTTGCGTCGGGGTCCTGTCATCCGGAAACATGGAGGAGGAGATTAAAGAGAAAATGATGCTTTACTTCGATGCGGGTGCCACGGAGGTCTGGGTTTGTTCCGACTCGGGAGCGATTCAGTTTTTCGACAAGACTCTTACGGATGCGGAAGAATCCAAGCTGTGTCCTGAATTCCCGAAGTGCATCGAGCTGGCTTAGTTTGACTCTTTCGAGGGAATTTGGAGGATATTATCGATTACCGAGTTCGTTAAGCGATTGTGATCGCTCTTCGTGTCAATGAGGGCGTTGTCGGAAAAGAGGATTTGTCGGCTTGGGTCGCCTTTTAATTCAATGGCTTTGGGATGGACGCCCGAGAAAACGTTGCCGGAAACGGTCAAATTTTTGGTGCTTTCAAGGGTCATGCCTTTGGCGGCACGGTCTCCCTTGTTACGCTTGAGCTTCCCATTGCCGATGTAGCTATCGGAGAAATTGTTTCCGGTAATGGTCAGACGCGCGCTTTTTGGACCGACCCGCAGGGCGTCTTGCTTCATGATGGTGAACGTGTTGGCGCTGATGGCGCACCCGTGCGCGTCTCGGAGGTCGATGCCGCCGCCGTTGTGGGCGATCACATTCGACGCAATGGTGTTTCCGTAGCAATCGCGGTCCATGATCACGGCCATGCCGTTGCATTCCTCGATCATGTTGCCGGAGACAACCGAGCCGTAAGTATTTTCGATGATCACGCCATTTCCCAAATGGTCATCCAAGTTGTTACCGGTCATGCAGAGATTGAAGCCGTCAATACATCGAAGGGCATCCTGATTTTCCTCGAATTGGTTGCCGTTGACGACGATATCGTGGCAGCCTTTTAAGTGGAGGCCGGTACCATTGTTGTAAGTCATGGATGAGTCGGTGACACGCGGGTTCTCATAGCAGTGATCCAGGAGGATGCCGTCATCGCCGTGACGGTTGACCATGAGATTATGGATAAAGATCTCGTTGACCCCTTCCGCGACGATGCCGGGACCGCTTTTGTCGTTCCCGGTGATGCGAAAATGGCTTAACTGAACACGCCATTGTGGCTCGGGGTTCTTCTCATCTTGACCTGACGGGGGCTGGATCAGCAGGGACGGCTTACCATTGCGATTGGTATTTTTGATTTCGGTGCTCCCGCCGGCGCCTTCGATACGGATCTCTTGCTGCCGGACGACGAGAGGCTTGGAAATCTCGAATTGTCCGGGAGGTAGCTTGACCTTGCCGCCTTCTTTGGGAACCGCCTCGATTGCTTTTTGCAAGCTCGAATATTCGATGGCCCTAACCACCGGTACTGCTCCCGGGAGACGGTCTTTCTCGTGCTTCTTGTTTTTCGGACTATCTTCTGCTCCCGCTACGGCAGATCCGACTTCCCCAAGTAGGCTTAGCGAGAGGGCCAATAATGTCAGTGAGCTTGTGATTTTCATATTGCGACTTGCTTACGATTTGGATCGGATTTTACTCATTAACCCAGCCACCATGCGACCCATTTCTCACCGGTAAAGATCCAGATTGAAGCGGCAACGACAATGTAAGGACCGTATGGGATTTGGCTCGACCAATCGCGGCGTCCCAGTGCAATCAGAATGATGCCGAGTAAGGCGCCGATGACCGAGCTGACCATCAATGAAAAGAGGGCACCTTGCCAGCCGAGGAAGGCCCCGATGGCCGCCAAAAACTTGACGTCTCCCATTCCCATTGCTTCCCGCGGGAGAGTAATCTGATCTGTCACCACTTCCAGCGTTTGAATTGATTCGGGGGCAAATGTGTCGCTTCCGATCTGCAATTGCTCCGGGCTCAATGAAAGATCGGTGTCAAAGTAGCATCGGTCGCTCATGATGACTCGGTGCGCGTACAAGCGTACGGCATCCCTCTTGCGTGTGAAGATTGCATCATACGGGATCGCTTCGTCGGGTAGCTGCAGGTTGGATTCGGTGAACGAGACGGTGCTTTCCGGGTCGAGCTGAAGGCGTTGTTGCCCAAAGAAGAATTTCCCCATCTGTAGCACGAGATAGATAAGTGCGCCGCCGACAGCAATTCCAAGAAAGCTCGCTTTCAAGGCCTCGCTCCGTACGGTGGCATGAAGCTCAGGCACCGCAAAGGATGCCAAAAAGCCCACAACCATCCCCCCGATTGTGATCTCATCCGGGATGATGAAGTGCTCGAGATCGATGAAGGTGGCCACAATAAACCCGGCGAATACGAGGCAATAGACCAATGCAAGCGGCGCCGATTGGGCGCCGAATGCGAGCCAGCAGCCGGTGAAGAGAACGGCCGTAAACAATTCGACGATAACGTAACGCGGTGAGATGGGTGTGTGGCAATGGGCACAGCGTCCTCGGAGGAGAATCCAGCTCAGGATCGGGATGTTGTAATACCAGGGGATCCGGCTCTCGCAGTGCGGGCAGTGGGACCCCGGTGAGATGAGGCTCTTTTCCGAGGGCATTCGGTGAATGCAAACGTTTAAGAAACTGCCGACAACGCTCCCAAAGACAAACAAGACCACGCTCCAGAAGTGAAATGGCAACGCCGCCAGGCTATCAAGGTTTAGCATATCGTCTTTTGCTTAGTTGATATCGAGAGATCGCACGCCTTGGGCGTCTCGTCGAGGTGAGCCGGGACGCTACTTAACGGGTGATTCATAAAGATGGCTCTCCAAGGCTTGTCGCATCGTTTCCACAGGCGGAGTTAGCCCCGACCAAATCCTCAACGCACTGACTCCTTGGTGGAGCAGCATACCGACGCCATTTGCGGTGGCGCATCCCGCCCCTTTGGCTTCTTTTAGTAACGGCGTCTCGGCGGGCCGATAGATCATATCGAATACCTTGCGCGTGTCGGTTATGGGGAATCGATGGGTATCCAACGGCAAGGAATCGTCCGGATTCATTCCCAGCGAGGTCGCATTGATGATGACCTCCACCGGCTCGTTTGGGTAGCCGAGACCGACATTGGCCGACGGGAAGAGTCCCCCAATTTCCTTGGCGACCTCCTCCGCCTTGCTCATGGTCCGATTGATCAAATGAAGCCGGTGAACGCCATCCGCAGCCAGCTTCAATGCGGCAACGCGTCCTGCACCGCCCGATCCCAAAAGCAGAATCCTCGCATTCCGGATATCGACGTCCAAATCCCGACGGAGCGATTCCGTGATCGCATCGGCATCCGTATTGAATCCGTGACCCCGGACGTTACTGATCGCGCTCGGTTCCATCTCCGAAATGGGGTGCCACCGGCCATCCTCGCTTTGAGATTCAAATCGCACTGTATTGACAGCTCCCCAACTGCGGGCCGATGCGTCAACCGTGTCCATCATATCCAGTGCCAACACCTTATGCGGTACGGTAAGATTGAGACCGATAAACTTCATCGCCTTTGCCCCGTCAATGGCGTTGGCCAGCTCCTCCGGATGGACGTCGAATGCCAGATAGCGCCAGTTAAGCGCGAGAGCGTCCATGCCGGCATTTTGAAACGCCGGCGATGCCGAATGATGAATCGGATGTCCCAGGACCGCACAATAACGGGTGGAAGCATCGATCGCTTTTTCCCGATCCTTCGTCACGAAGGGTGTTATAAGATATCTGTGGCGTGAAATCAAAGGCCAAACTCTGGGGAGGTCCACTCCGATACTCAGCCTCCTTCTCCCTTTTTGGACGCCCATTGCCCAAAGAAAGAGAAATTTGGGACCTCGAGGACGAGGTCCCTAGTGTGCCGGGGAGGACCTTTCCCTGATAGGGACGCCGTCCCCGGTGTCCCACGCCACTCCGCCACTCCCATACTCCGCTGGCATATCCCTTGCTGAGAATGG
>JAHEOI010000150.1 GCA_018610125.1 Verrucomicrobiota bacterium | reverse complement strand
GGTGATGTCATCGTTGGCGACGGCGACGGCGTTATTGTTGTCCCGCGCGAGCATGCCATCAAAGTGGGCAAGCTTGCGCGCCAGGTCCATTCCGGCGACCAATCGAGCCGTGCCGAGAAATTTGAGGACTTGGGGATCCCGCTGGATGAAACGGTTAAAGAGTATGATTAGCGGATTCGTCGGAAAACAGGAAAAGGGCAAGCCATGAAAAAGGGAAGCATTCTTGTCGTGGCGGTCTCTCTGTTGGGTATGGCGTCGGCGCCGCGGCTTGCTGCGCGGAAATCTTCTCAAGATGCCTCGGAATTCAGTCAACCGCTGCTTTATCGTCAGGTTGACGTTCCGGAACAGCTTCTTGGTCGACTTCAGCGCCGGGGGAAAGAGGCGGTGCCATTCATGGGGGATGTTCGAATCGGTGACTTGACTCAAGATGGTCGACCGGACGTGTTGGTGTTCCGCTCGGTCGATGGCGGGATGAAGCCGTCGTTCCTCGGCGCGTTTACGATGGAGGGGAAGATTTTATGGCAAGTCGGTCAGGGCGGGCAGCAACCGAATCGCCCGGGACCGGTTGCGATCCATGATATTGACGGAGTAATCTGCAATGGCGGGGTCCTTTGGAGCGGCGATGGTCAATGGCATAGGCGGTTCCCGAACCTCCCGAAGCCTGTGAAGCCGGTCAGCCCGAAGGAGGCCCCGGGTTGGCGGATGCCATGGTACCATGCGATCGCCGCCAATCTGGCCGGTGATTCAAGGGAGGAGGTCCTGCTCTATAATCCTTGGGATACCGCCATTTTTATCTACACGCCCGCCCCGCTGCGAAAATCCGCCTTTGACCGGTACAATCCCGGACCTCGGCAGTACAATCCTCGATTGATGGATTAGTGTGGCGTTGTCTCAGACCGTCAAGGCATGAGGTCTTTCTAAGCCACTTGCTGCATCCAATGTTTTCTGTCTACGCCTCGCTGATTTTCCGCTCCGCGGAAGGGAAAAAGAGAAGGTTTCTTAACGCCTCGCCGCAGATTCTTTGGTCCGAAGACGTTGGGTTTTGACAAAGGCGCCTATTGTGGGGAGGATGGCGCCAAGTTAACACCGCTTCAACAACGGAATTTCTCTATGAAGGACCAATCATGCATGTGTCGGCTTCGGCAACAAGTTTGCCTGGAAAGGCTTGTTCAATTGCTCTTCGTGGCGGCGCTCTTGCTGCCGGTTTCGGTGAGCGCGGATCGAATGGCGGGCAAGCCAAACATCGTATTGATCGTTTCCGATGATCAAGGCTACGCGGATCTGGGCTGCTACGGGAATGACTCGATCCAAACCCCTCATCTCGACCGACTGGCGGCTGAAGGGGTCCGATTGACCCAGTTTTACGTGACTTGGCCGGCATGCACGCCGAGTCGCGGCAGCCTTTTGACAGGGCGCTATCCGCAGCGAAACGGGACTTATGCCATGTTTCGCAATGAAGCCCCCGATTATGGTCACGAATACACCCATAACGAGTATTTGGTGACATGGGAGCATATCGGCGGGATGGACGTGCGGGAGATTCTGCTCCCGGAAATGCTCCGGCGAGCTCGTTACACCAGCGGGATCTTTGGTAAATGGGACCTTGGTCAATTGCATCGATTCTTACCGCTACAACGCGGATTCGACAGCTTTTACGGCTTCGTCAATACCGGGATCGATTATTACACCCATGAGCGGTATGGCGTTCCTTCGATGTATCGGGACAACGAGCCAACGACCGAAGACAAAGGTACCTATGCCACGTACCTTTTCCGGCGAGAAGCATTAAGTTTCCTCGATCAGCATCACGAAAATCCCTTCTTTTTGTATGTTCCCTTTAATGCACCGCATTTTGCCTCCAATCTTGATGATTCGGATCCCCATGTTCATGCCCCAAAGAAATACCTAAAACAGTATCCCGAGGCCGAAAGCGAAGATGAAGCGGCCCGCCGCCATCACAAAGCAGCGATTACCTGCATGGATGACGCGATCGGGGACATCCTGCAGCGACTCAAACGCTACGGTCTGAAAGAGGATACGATCGTCATCTTTATGTCCGATAATGGCGGCAGTGGTCTCGCGAACAATGGGAAGCTACGGGGAGATAAAGGGAATATGTTTGAAGGCGGACTTCGTGTGCCGTGTATTGTCAGATGGCCGGGCCATTTGCCTGCCGGCGCCGTGAACGACGAGCTCCTAACAACGTTGGAGATCTTTCCAACACTGGTCAAAGCGGCTGGTCTGGCTCTCCCGAAAGGCGTGACGCTGGACGGATTCGATATGATGCCGGTCTTAAAAGGCGAGAAGCCCTCTCCCAGGGAGACCCTCTTTTCAGAGCGTTTAAAAGGCAATCACCAAGGTGCTCGGGTAGGCGATTGGAAATGGGTAAGGGGCGAAGGGTTATTTAACCTCTCGAACGATCCCAGCGAGCAAAATGATCTCTCCGATAAGCGGCCCGAAGTGCTTAAGCGTGTTAAAAACGCCTTCAATCGATGGAAAGAGAAGATGAAAAACGCCCCGCCGCGACGCCCATTCCAGGATTTTTGAGCTTAAGAAGACGAGGGGGTCAGAGATGACTATTGATGTCTAATGGGATCCAAGAAATCCTGGGTGCGTTGGCGTGAAACGAAGGACGAGGAATAACGCTAAATGGTCATAAAGAAGCCAATTGACGTCCTGATGACAGGAACCGGAGATGCATCTTGCCCCTTTAAGCCGGTTCAAAGGAGTTGTTGGACCATTCGGAAGCCGGCGAGCCAGGTTCCGGCTACCGAGCCCATGCTGGCCAGGAAAAACACGAGGAAGACCCGTGCGACTCGATTGTTCCACCAACCGGCTAACCGGGCCACGTCGTCGCGCAGGGTTTCGAAATCTTCAATCCGCGGCTTGCGAAACCAGGTTTCGATGGCGCCGGCCACCATCCCGGCCCCGATGGTGGGATTGAGAGAAGTCAGAGGGGCTGCCAGGAGGGCTCCGAGGATCGTGACGGGATGGGCGCGGGCCATGGCCGCACCCAAAGCCGAAAGCGTGCCGTTGATCACCAGCCAAGTGACCACCAATGACCATCCCAGTTCCGGGCTGCGCGCAAAACCGATGCTG
>JAHEOI010000149.1 GCA_018610125.1 Verrucomicrobiota bacterium | reverse complement strand
CGGCGGGCTCGTCCCCTTCGCCCCCCATGCAGCGGCGGCGGCGCCCCCAGCTTTCGATAAAGCCATCGCTCAATCGGGCGGAACGGGCCCATCCACCGATAAAACGGCGAATAGACCAAACGCAGCCGAATCAAGGACAAGAGCATGCTCAACGACGATTTGAAGAGTCGCACCTTGGAGCCGAGCTGATCCGTCCATTCCGTCGGGCGCTCCACAATCCGAAATCCCGCTTGCTTAAGCGAATATAAGAGATTGAGATCAAAGGCCATGTCGGTAAGCCAAAGCTTCGGATGGACCACCTCGACCGCAGCCCGCCGCATTACCTTCGCGCCACATTGGGTGTCGAGGATATTGAGCCGAAACAGAAACTGGACGAGGATGTGGAAGACGCGACTGGCAAATCGCCGTTTGAACGGTTGTGTATGATGGATTCGAGCCCCTTCCATCCAGCGGGAGCCAATCACGCAATCCGCATCATGGCAGGCTTCCACCAGGTCGATTAAAGCGTGCGGCGGCGTCGCCCCATCGGCATCGACATAGCCGATCAGCTCGCTCGTCGGCGCGCGCTTCAATCCCTCAATGAGCGCCCCCCCCTTGCCGATCGGATTCCGAAATTCGAGAAAATGAATGTTCCCGAAACGCTCGCTCACTTGTTTCACCACATCGACCGTGTCATCGCGACAGCCGTTTAACACGACCATTATCTGAAAATCGCCGGGGTAATGGTTTTGAAAATAGGTCGCGTAATCGCTCAAAACGGGATCGATCCGGCGCGCCTCATTGTAAGCCGGAATCAACAAAACCAAACTGGGAGCCGTCGTTGTCATACTGCTGCGAGTCTTTCCAGAAATGGGCGCTCCGTTACGCAAGATTAACCGGATCGATATCAATGGCCAATGTCACCGCTTCCGGAAATTTGACCGATGCGATGACATCGGCCAAGAGCCGACTCAACTGGCTCATTTTCCTGGTGCGCAACATGAGCTGATAGCGAAAGAATGATTCCGCTTTGACCAATGGGGCCGGAGCGGGGCCGGCAATCCTCAAGTCCGAGAAGCCGGCGCACTCGGTTTCAAGCTGCGACTTTAAATGATCGGCTGAAAACGACACCTTGTCTTCGCTGCGGCCTTTGAGTGTCAGCATCGCGATTCGGCCATCGGGCGGGTAACCCAGCTCACTTCGAAATTCCATCTCCTGCTCATAAAACCCGACAAAATCGTGCCGCCTTGCATGTTGAATTGCCGGATGCGACGGAGTGAACGACTGGACAAAGACTTCCCCCTCCACATCCCCGCGTCCCGCTCGCCCGGCCACCTGCGTCAACAACTGAAATGTTCGCTCGCCGGCCCGAAAATCCGCCATATGCAAGCCGAGGTCGGCATAGATGATCCCGACCAATGTGACGTTCGGAAAGTGGAGGCCCTTGGCGATCATTTGTGTGCCGACCAGGATATCGATCTTGCCGACACGGAAATCGCTCAGGATACGCCGATAGTCCGATTTTCGCTTTAGCGCATCGGAATCCATCCGCTTGATACGTGCTTGTGGCAAGAGCTTCTGCAATGTCCGCTCCACCCGCTCGGTGCCCAATCCAATGTGGTGCAGCGACGACTGACCGCATTCCGAGCTCGGGCAAGTGCCGGGCACTCGCTCTTCATAGCCACAAATATGACAACAAAGCCGCTCCTTATGCAGATGATAGGTCAAGGAGACGCTGCAATGCGGACAGCCTGCCACATACCCGCAGAGCGGACACTGAACCGAAGAGGCGTAGCCCCGCCGGTTCAGAAACAACAATGTCTGCTCGTGACGCTCCAATCGCTGCCGCATCGCCTCAACCAGCTTGATTGAAAAGATCGGCGGCCCCTTTTGCTTCCGAGCCTCGGAGCGCATATCCACCACCCTTACGAGCGGCATCTTTTTCTCATCGGCCCGGGAAGGCATTTCCAACAGACGGTATTTGCCGCGTTTGGCGTTGGCATAGCTTTCCAGCGACGGAGTGGCGGAGCCAAGAACCACTGCTGTCTGTTCCAATTGGCCCCGCAGCACCGCAACATCCCGGGCATGATACCGCGGTGCTTCCTCTTGCTTATACGACGTCTCATGCTCCTCGTCGACAATGATGAGACCGAGCGGCTCGACCGGTGCGAAGATCGCAGAGCGCGCCCCGATCACAATACGCGCCCGCCCTTCCCGGATTTTGTGCCATTCATCATGCCGTTCGCCCGTGGAAAGCTGACTATGAAGGACCGCGACCAAGGTTTTGCTCGGACCACTACTGAACCGCGCTTTGAATCGCTCGACAGTCTGCGGGGTCAGGGAGATTTCCGGTACCAGCACGATTGCCCCGCTTCCCTGTTCGAGAGCGTGGGCGATCGCTTGGAGGTAGACTTCGGTCTTGCCACTGCCGGTCACCCCGTGCAGCAAGAACGTACGACCCGGCGCGCTTCCCGAGTCATTGTCGATGACCGTGTTTATCGCCGCCAACGCCCGGGCCTGCTCGTCATTTAATGTCAGCGGCGTCGTGGGCAGGATCTGCTCACCTGCGTAAGGATCCCGCTCAGAGACCCGGTGGGATATCGTAACAAGCCCCTTGTCTTCCAAGCGCTTGACCGTTGCTTTGGTCGTGCCGGTCAATTTGAGCAATTCCTGCAAGGGCAGTTCATGCCATTCCCGGACAACCTTTAAGATCTCGCCCTGGCGGTCCGTGAGTTTGGGTGATGCCCCCTGGGGAGCCGCGCATGCCCTGACAAACAATCGCTCGCGCCAGCCGGATCTCTCTTGTCGTACCGATTCCGGCAGCACGCTTTTGAGCGCAACCTCCAAAGAGCAGCAGTAATACTCCGCAATCCAACGAGCCAATTGCAAGACCCGACCGGTCAAGAGCGGATTCCGTCCAAGAACCTTACTGATCGGTCGAAGCTTGCTGTAGGACGACTTCTCGGGGAGCGCTGTCACCGTCGCCAAAACCTCCCTCGGTCCAAACGGCACCTTGACACGGCTGCCAACCTGAACCTGGTCCTTGATCTCCTCCGGGATCAGGTAATCAAACTCTTTGCGGACTGCGATGTCCAATGTGACTCGGGCTATCATTTTTGTTGTAAGCCGTCTTAAACCTTACTTTAACATATGCGATTGAAGCGGTGGCACCTCCTTGTGGCATTGGTCGGCATCGGCTCCCTGCTGACGACCATGATGACTCTATTTTGGCGGCAACAGAATCAGCGTGCCGCCGCCTCGGATCCTATTTCGGATGCCGCGGCGCGTTATGGGATCCCATCAAGCCTGGTCAAGGCAATCATTTGGAAAGAGAGCGGTTTTGATCCCGACGCTCGAGGGGCGTCGGGGGAAATCGGACTCATGCAAATCCGCAAGCTCGCCGCTCAAGAATGGGCCGCCGCCGAATCGATCAAGGACTTCAAGCATGCGCACGTTGCCAATCCAACAACCAATACCCTCGCCGGCACTTGGTATCTGAAAAAGCTCTTGCAACGCTACCGACATACCGATAATCCGCTTCCCTACGCGCTTGCGGATTACAATGCCGGCCGCCGCAACGTGCTTCGATGGCTTGATGGCGCCGCCAAGACCAACAGCGCAGCCTTCATGACCGAGATCGATTTCCCGGGCACACGCGCCTACATCAAAGCAGTCATCAACCGGTTTCAGGAATATCGGAATCCGTGAGCGGGCTCTTTTTCCAATTGACTTTTTAAGGGCCGCTTCACATTATCCCCAATATGGCGTTTAAAACCCGTTCGAGGCATTTCAGGCATTTGATGCAATTGATGCTCACAAAGCGCGTATCGCTTTCACTGATAGTCGGGACACTGCTCTGCGGACTCGGGAGCACTTCGACAATTGCCGCGGAGCAAAGGGATTCAGAGCAAAGCGGCTCCGAACGTCGCCCCAATGTGCTCTTCTTCCTGGTGGATGATCTTGGGTACATGGATGTCAGCCCATACAACCCGGACACCTTTTACGAGACCCCGAACATCCAGCGCCTTGCCGACACCGGGATGAAATTCACAAACGGCTATGCGGCCAACCCGGTCTGCTCGCCGACCCGCTTCAGCATCATGACCGGGAAATACCCGAGCCGCCATGACGCCACTGATTGGTTCTGCGGCAAGCGTGTCGAGCGTTTCCGGCATGCGGCCTACAACTGTTACATGCCGGTCGAGGAAACGACTATGGCCGAGGCCTTGAAAGCGGGCGGCTACGCCACCTATTTTGCAGGCAAGTGGCATCTTGGCCCGGAGCCCAAGCACTGGCCCAAGAATCAAGGATTCGACGTCAATAAAGGTGGCTACCAGGCGGGCTCACCCGGCTGGTTCGACGGATTCTTTTCACCCTATAATAACCCGCGCTTGGAGAACGGACCGGAAGGCGAATATCTGCCATATCGCCTCGCAGAAGAGACGAGCGAGTTTATTGAGCAGCATCAGGATGAGCCTTTCCTGGCTTACCTGTCGTTCTACGAGGTCCACAACCCGAAGCAGGCCCCGGATCACCTCATCGAGAAATACCGAAAGAAGCGGGCCCGCCTCGGCCTCGATGAAAAAGAGAAGTTCAAGCCGATTGAGCAAGTCTGGCCGGACGCCGGTTCGCGGCGAGAGCGCGTCATTCAAAGCCACCCGGTTTACGCCGCCATGGTTGAGGCAACCGACCGAGCGATCGGTCGCGTCCTCCACAAGCTTAACGCGCTTGGGTTGCGCGACAACACGATCGTGATCTTCATGTCGGATAATGGCGGACTCTCGACCAGCGAAGGCCACAACACATCGAATCGCCCGCTGCGTGGCGGTAAAGGCTGGATTTACGAAGGCGGTATACGAGAGCCGTGGATCATGCGCTGGCCGGGCGTTACCGAGCCGGGCAGCGTCAACCATACCCCGGTTATCAGCACCGACTTCTATCCGACCGTCCTCGACGCCGCCGGGCTTAGGCTGCGTCCCGATCAGCATAAGGATGGCGTGTCTCTGATGTCGCTCCTTAAAGGCGGAAGCGCGCTCGATCGGAAGGCGCTCTATTGGCACTACCCACACTACTCCAATCAAGGCGGTCCTCCCGCCGGGGCAATCCGTATGGGGCCTTGGAAACTGGTGGAGCGTTATGAAAATGGTGAGGTCGAGCTATACAATCTTGAAAACGATCTCAGCGAGCAGCATGATGTCGCAGCAACTCATGATCACCGCGTGCAACAAATGCGACAGCGGCTTCATAATTGGTACGATAAGGTGGATGCCAAATTCCTGAGAAAGAAAGAGGGCGGCCCCAAGCCTTGGCGGCCTTAGGGTCTGGAAGAGTCGTGAGAGGCTTCCCAAAAACGCAATGCCATTAAGCCAAGAGAGAGGATCGCAGTGCCTCAAAGCCCACCTTAAGCCCATGGCCCTGTGATAGCCAGGGTAATCCCGGGTGTTTGAATATTGACGAAAAGGGTGGGCTCACTGGTCCCCGGGGCAAAGCAGGCACCGGCAAACTCGGACTGATTAAATCGATTGTACCCGAGCGTGTAGAGCTTGCCTTCCGGGGTGATGCCGCGAAGATACTTCTCGTCAGCCCCGTCCTCACAGAGGATCACATCCCCCCACGGAGCAACGGTCAGGTTATCGGCGTTCTCTAAAAGCCGGGTGTCGTTCGGCTCCGTATAGAGCTCAAGACGCCCGGGGTCCTTCGACTCGGCTGCAGTCCCCTCAAACGGACTCGGCACATACCGGAAGATTTGTCCCCCCATACTGGCTCCGCCATTGGTACAAGCAAAGTAGATCTCTTCATTCCCGTACCACATCCCCTCGCCTCGAGCAAAACGCGCCGCGCCGGCACCCAACCCGCGATAGCGTAGATCGTCCTGCGACGAGGCGACATTTTCAAGATCGATCCACTCGACCGGGAGCGACTCCCCAACCGGGAAATTTGAGCCTTTCGTCTCGGGCCAATTTCGAGTATCGATCCCTTTTTCACCACGGATTGCCAATGCCTGAAGCCGGCCGCCTTTGGAGAGGATACCGGCCTCATTCGGGATAAAGCGGTAAATCAGACCGTCATGTCGGTCCTCGGTTTGAAAGACCACGCCGCTTTTGGGATCGACCGCGACCGCCTCATGGTTGAAACGTCCCATTGCTTTTAGCGGGACCGCCTGGGTCAACATCGGCGTCGGTGTCGCCGGCACTTGGAAAATGTAGCCATGGTCCTTCTCATTCGTGTTTTCGTCTCCGTTGCCGGACCGGGCAACCTGCACCGATTCCTCACACGTCAGCCAACTCCCCCATGGAGTCGGGCCGCCCGCACAATTACGGCAAGTCCCTGCCAAGCTGAGGAAATGGGTTTCGACCATTCTCGATTCAAGCGAATAGATCAAAGTCGAGGTTCCTCCGAGATGCGGACGCTCGCCAAGCCCCTTATCATAAAACTTGGCCATGTCGACCCGGTTCAACCCTGCATTGTCGGCACCATACCCACTCTCTTCCACGGCATCCGGAGTCAGCTCATGATTGCAGACAATGATAACCTTTCCCTCAGGACCATGAAATGCCGCCATCCCATCCGGTTTCCCAGGCACCTTCAGTCCATCGTCCATCGCATCTCCGGTCCGGGAAAGCACCTTATAAGTAAACCCTTCAGGCAGATCCAGCAGTCCATCGGAGTCGGGAACCAGTTCGCCGTATCGCTCGACTTGACTCCCATACGGCTGTCTTGCCCTGAGCGACCCAACCCATTCGTGCAATCCGATAAAACCGAGTGTCACGGTTCCGGCACTCTTGACGAAGTCTCGCCGCGAAATCTTCATAGTTTGTTACTATAGCATTTTCGTCCGCCCAATCCGAGATCACAAGGCTGCGTCACGTCACACAGGGGCTGCAGTAGCGCAGGCTGTTAGCCTGCTGTGTCGCAGACTGCCGAGTCTGCTCTCGGTTTAAATTCAGCTCGAAAAGGGAGGGGGGAGGGCGTGAGCGGACGGCAGCGGAGTGCCTTCCCTACCGCGACAGTTACCTCGCACAGCCTGTTTTTTCGGTTGTCTTCGCGGAGGGAAGAGACATAGTTTTAAACCAATGCTATTCTTGTCAGGGAAGCCGAAACTAGCGGACAGCGCTGAGCTCAAGCAAGCTCTTGAAAGCGGACTTTCGGAGTTTTTTCACCTAGACCGCTCCCATCGTGGCAGTGCGGTCACGGTCAACGGAGAGATCCCGGAATTGCAATGTGTCCGGCTGGACCTCACTTCGGCTCGGATTGACCCGAATCACCTTCCACCCCCGCCGGCCAAGATGGCCGATAAAGGGCCCAGCTTCACCACGGACCAGCTTGAAGTGACAGCCAATCCGCTCTTCTTCGGTCGTGATGCGAAGGTGGCCCTTAAGCTCGAAGCCGCGCAAGTGATCCTTGAGCTCGTGCGGGACAAACAGGAAGCGCATTGGCTGGCGTTGGAAAAGGTGGGGCACGGCCATGCCTCGATCAACATCAGCGGGCAAGACATCGAGAATCTCTTTTTGAGCACTGCCGAAGTCGCCGCCAAAGAGCATGGCGTCGCCATCCACCACGGCTCTGTCAACCTCTCTCAGCGTGGTGAGCGCGAAGTCTCCGTCGAAATCGACGTCACAGCCAAAAAATTCATGATGAAGAGTCACTTTGCGATTCGAGGCTGCATTTACATCGACAAGGAGCTCAATGCCCATTTCTCGGAGCTTTCCTGCCAAGGCAAAGGCACCTTGGGCTCGCTGGCCGCCCATTATATCACCCCCCACCTCGAGACCTGGGAAGAGCAGCCGCTTCCTTTGCTCGGACTCTTGTTCACGGGCATCACCCTCCACGATGTCGGGCTTGAGATCGACGATCACGGCACATTGAACGCCACAGCGCAGTTCGGGGACTGAGGGCCTGGAAAGAGAAATATGGGACCTCGAGGACGCGGTCCCTATTCGGAAAAGGTCCTCTGTGAGGTCCTCTGTCATAGGGGACGCCGTCCTCGGCGTCCCACTTCACTCCGCCACTCCTTCCTTTACGGGACTGGTTGGAATCGCTCACAATACAGACGAAAAGAGAGGAATTTCGCAAGGACACTATGGAATTAACCGGCAAGCACGTTATCGGCGACCGACAGACAGGAGAGGTCAAGCAGCGTTTCGCAGCGACCGACCCCACGACCGGAGAAGAGCTGACGCCCGCCTTCAACGAGGCAACTTCGGGCGAGGCGGATCAGGCGATGGATCTCGCTGCCAAGGCCTTTGACGACTTTCGGAATCGATCGCCCGAAGAGCGGGCTTCCCTTCTCGAAGCGATAGCCACAGGGGTCGAGTCCCTCGGCGAAGAGCTCCTTACTCGAGCCCATCAGGAAACCGGCTTGCCAATGAAGCGATTGACCGGGGAGCGCACCCGTGCTGTGAACCAAGCCCGCCTGTTTGCCAATTTGATTCGGGAGGGATCATGGGTTGATGCGCGGATCGATCAGGCCGATCGGAATCGCGAGCCGGCCCCTAAGCCCGATGTCAGGCGCATGCTGATCGCGGTCGGTCCCGTTGTGGTTTT
>JAHEOI010000148.1 GCA_018610125.1 Verrucomicrobiota bacterium | reverse complement strand
CCGGGAACGGATAGGGACCCGGTCGTGACCGGTCGAGCGTGCCGCTGACCGCGAGGATCGCGTCACGAATCGGCTCGGCCTCGAGCCGGCGCCGATCATAATGCCAATACCATTTGTTATTCGGATCGGTTTCGCGGGCTCTCGGATGAGCTGCTTTACTTGAAAGCTGATAAGTCTTGGATTGCATGATCAGTCGATGCATAGCCTTGATCGACCAATCTTCTTTGATGAACCGGCGGGCAAGCCAATCGAGGAGGTCGGGATGACTCGGCTTTTTCCCTTGGGCCCCAAAGGTGCTCGAGGTCGGCACGATCCCTTTGCCGAAATGATATTGCCAGATGCGGTTGACCATGACGCGTGCCGTCAAGGGGTTTTCGGGGGAAGCGATCCAGCGGGCCAACTGCAGGCGACCGCTTTGGCCCTCCGGGATATCGGCAGGGCCACTCGTGATGCGCTCAATGAAGCCGCGACGAATCTTCTTGCCTTTATTATGGGGGTTACCGCTTTTTTGGAGACGGGAGTTCCCGGTTTCACCCGGCTTATCGATCACCGCCCATGCCAGGTCAACCTCGGGCCTTTCCTTCTCAAGGGCTTTGAGCTTTTCCTTGATCTTCTCTCGATCACCGTCCCCACCTTTGAGCTTCTTTGTTAGCTTGAAGCGCTTGTCATCCCATTGGAGGAATTTCTGAAAGACCTCATCATCTTGGGTGAGGGGGACAAAGTTGGTGCGAGCCGGCGTGTGCTCGGTGCCGGCGTGCGGATACCGGGTGCTATCGAAGTAGCCATAAAGCCCGTAATAATCCTCGTTACTGATCGGGTCGAATTTATGGTCGTGGCACCGGGCGCACGCGAGGGTCATGCCAAGCATCGACTTACCGATTGTATCGAGGGTGTTTTGGATGATCATATGCCGATCGGCATAGGCCCGATTGCCAAACTGGCGTGAAAGGGCAACGAAGCCGGTGGCGATGATCTGCTCACGCCAGCGTTGGGGAGAGCGCTTGAAGGCCAAGCGGTCGCCGGCAATCTGCTCGATGATGAATTGATCGTAAGGGATGTCTTGATTGAAGGCGTCAATGACGTAATTTCGATAGAGCCGCGCTTCGGGAACCGGCGTGTCCGAGGCATCTCCCGAGGTGTCCGCGTAGCGTGCCAGGTCGAGCCAGTGACGTCCCCACCGCTCTCCGTATCGTGGCGACGCCAGCAACCGGTCGATCACCTTATCGAAGGCATCCGGGGAGGAGTCGTTGACAAATTCCTCGACCGCTTCCGGAGATGGGGGCAGTCCCGTGAGATCGAAATAGGCCCGGCGAATGAGCGTCCGTTTTTCCGCGTTTTGGACCGGCTTTAGCCCATGCTCTCGCTGTTTTGATCGGACGAATTGGTCGATCGGATTATTGGCCCATTCGCTCGCCTCGTCGGGAGGCGTAACCTTCTCGACAGGTTCGAAGGCCCACTCCGGTCCGAGCTTCTCGCCGCTTGAGCTCTGCGACGGTTGGGAGGGTGAGCTTGGCCACTGGGCGCCCTCACGAATCCAGCGGGTGAAATCCCTGGTGATCTGGCTTTGACGGGAGGAATTCCAGGGGAGGTCGATCTTGCCGTGGCCATTCCGAAGAAGGTCAATCAGGTGACTGGCCTTCGGTTTGCCCGGTTTAACAATCGGTCCCTGTTTGCCTTCCGTTACAAGACCCGTTCGGCTTTCCACATGAAACGTGGATTCGGCCGCGGCATCGCCCTTTGCATGACATTGCTGACATTGCTCGGCCAGGACCGGTCGAATACGCATTTCGAAAAAGGTTTCCGTCGGGGACACCTCGGCCGGGGCCTTTCCGGGAGTCAACAAGCCGAGGCCGATGACTCCAGCTCCCAGGACTTCCAAGGCTCTCCAACACCGTACAGACAACAATGATTGCTTATGCCATTGCATACACTTTTCGGGCGATGATTCTGGCTTCATTCATAAAGAAAAGGGAGCAAGGTGTCAAGGGATTGTTGAAAAGGAGGACGTTGGGGAGAACGTCCTTATCAGGGGGCGGTCTATTGGTTTTCCCTGATAGGGGCCTTGTCCCTGAGGTTCGACTTTTTGGTGGGAGGCTGGAACCAAGAGAGAAGTGGGGACGCCGCGGGCACCTTGTTACCAGTCAAGGTCGCCCTCGAGTGCCTTTTTCTTGACCCATTTGCCATTCTTTAGCTTGAAGTAGTGATTCGGCTTGGCCTTCTTAAGGTTTCGAAGGGCGTTTTGCCGTGCGATCTCATCGGGCGAGCGTTTCAACTTTTTTGCGAAGAGCTTATAGAGGAGCTTCCGGTCTTGATTCTCCTGTTTCAGGAATTCTTTCAGGGTAGGGCGCTCTTTCTGGTCACTGCCATCCGGCTTTTTGACTTTCGGAACCGTTTCATCCAGGTCCTGTTTTCGAAGTGCCTCAACCATGCCGTTAAGGGTCTCACCGACAACACCGGTATCCTTTAATTTCATCAAGACGAGGAATCGGTCCTTAAACCGTTCTTTGAGCTCATCGAGCGTCGGCGCTTTCTGCGAGGCCGACGATTGGCCCACGGTTAATGTCGGTGCAGCGAGGGTGAACGCAACCAGTGGAATGAGCAGGAAGCGGGTGAGTAGAGGGGTCACGAATCGACTTGTCATGGCGTTTTCTTCTTGTCGGTTGAATCGGTCTCAGCGGGTTGCTTGCTCCCTTTGGATGACTCGGATGAGCTGGATTGCGGGGTCACTTGCTCTTCAAAATCGAAGAATTGCTGCAACTCTTTTTGCACCCGCAGGTTGATGTCCATAGTCACGTGGATCGGTTTGACCTCTACCGGCTCGACTCGAACCGTATGTTGGGTGCAGCTACCCAATACTATAACGGCTCCGACAGCGATTGTCATCCAAGCCAGGGAGGGGATTCTGCTCTTTGTGGCGTCGATCATGAATAGGCTCTCGCAATTGTGGGTCTTATTGTTTCCGGCCCAGTTTCAGCCCGACGGCCAGTGAAATCAACTTATCAACTCCGTGAAAATTGAGTGTCAGATCGAGCCCCTGAGGCACATCGTGACCTTTACCCTTGGTGCGGACTGTCATTGTGAGGCCATCTTCCGTGGGGACGAGGTCAAATGTCAAGGTGGAATACTCGAAATGCTGGATGCTCTGAAGGATTCGCTGCTGGATAATCTGATTGTACTGCCGCCCGTTTTTTGAGGTTGCCAGGCTGCTCTGATTTTGAAGGACCTTTTTGGCTAATTTGGTATTGGTCACTTGGATATGGCCTTCGCCCGAGGCGTAAAGGAAGCCATCTTGGAGTGTCAATTCGGGCTCGGGGTGCGATTGGAAATGGAAACGGATGCGCCCGTTGAGCATGCCCCGGCCTTTGGCGTGGCCTTTTGTGGCCAAGGAGAGCCATTGATTCAGATCGAGGTGCTCACAAAAGATCTGGGTGTCGACGCTCGGCTTAAAGGGGTTGGTTTCGAAGCTTTGGAGCCAGAATCGGGTGCTGTCAGATATCCGCCATCCGGCATGGTGGACGAACAGCGTTTCAAGTCCATCGAGCTTAAAGGCGATATGGCCATTTCCAAGCTCGAATTGGCCGAGGGTGGCGTTTTTCCAACGTAGTGTTTGGCTTCTCTCGGTTGTCAGAGGGGACAACGAGTCGAGGTGGACGGTCGTGTTAATACCCGAGATCGTATAACTGTCGTCGCGATCGCTTACGGCGAGATTGCTTGCGGTGATGGAGCCGCTCGATTGGAGCTCGCCGGGTGAAACGGAGAGTGTCGCCGAGCCTTCAAGGCCGCCGGTAAGCTCGATGTTGGCGATCTCCGCCACCAAGCTTGCCAAGCGATCACCTCGCTCGACCTGAAATCGTGATGCCGTAGCCGTGGCTTTGGCTTGAAGACCTGAGGAGCTCAAGGACGCATCCCCATCAAGACTGATTTCGGCTGTCTCGGTTAGGGGCCACGATCCCGTCCACCGGAGCCCGTCGGCTTTGGACTGTTTCAATTTTAAGCGAAATCCGGGAAGCGTGTGCTCCCCATATTGCAAGTTCCCAACCTGCAGAAAGTTTTGTGGTGACGCATCGTTCCGACCGGAGTGATCGGGCGATTCGAAATCCGGAGACGTCCAGTGAAGCTTACAATTGCGAAGTGCTGCCTTGTATGGGGATGCCCGCCACTCGGCGATGTGAATCGATAATTGCGCCGGCAGGGTTGGCGCGCGAGCCGGGGTGACGGTCTCCTTGACGTCGATCCGGAGACCGCTGACTTCGGTCGAGAACGTGTCCCCGGCCAATTTGAGTGGTTCCGATGTTTCTAGCCGGCCGGAATAACGGGTGGCTTGGGGGGAATGAGTGAGATCGAAGCTGAGACGGGCCTCGGCCGATGCTTGCTTGAAGGGAAACGTCTCGGTATCGAGGTTGCGGGCGGCAAGACTGATGGCGACTTTTGGCAGGGATAGCTGCCAATCCGGCGTTCCCTTACCGGCGAGAGTGGCTGAAATTCGCGCGGTGTCCGCGAGCCGGGCCATGAATGCCGGGGGCTCCGCTGAGCTGGAAGTCGAGGAGCCGGCGGATTGAACGTGAGGCGACACGATATTTTGAACAGTCAGTCCCGAATCTGGCAGTAGACGCAGGTCGATGCCATCGGCGTCGATGTGACCGGCGGCGGATAGCTGCCAGGTGCACGCGTTGAGTTGCGGGGCGCTTTTTCCTGTCCGGACCCATTCTGCATCCCCCGATAGTCGGGCGTCCCGGATTTCAACGAGCCCGAATCCGGATGTGGCCGCCGCCGTGTTTGGCTCGGAGCGGCTTTGCGGTCGGTAGATTAGGTCGGACTCAAGCTCGATCGGGGTTAAGCCTTTCGCTTGCAAATTGAAGGCTTGGAGCATGTCGTTGGTACCGGTGTTTTTAGAGGTTGGGAGCAGCTCCACCTTGAGCGGGGCTCGGATTTGACCGCCCAACCACCGCTCAGGCCGATTCGGCAGGTCAAGACGCAATCGACGTAACCGCCACGACCGGCCTGCGGCGTTGGCAATGACCCGAATCTTCTCCGAATGCCTGTCGATGTCAATCGTCAGCTCCTCCAGATCGAAATTGTTGTAATGGAGGTCCGATAGCGCGATCGTCCCATTGAGCTCTTGAAATTGGCCCTGCGGACCGAGGGTCATGCCGGCGGTGAAATCGCCGCGTTGGAGGCTGACCGATGTCTCGCCCCAATCGAACTTGAGTGGCTTCCTGGTGCCGCCTGCAAGATGGAGTCGCATCAGCGATTGAGCGAAATCCCAGTCCATTTTCCCTTTGAGCAGTGGGGGGGTGTCTTGATTGTTTTGGGCCGTGGCGTACGCCGGGAGAAGGGCCTCTCGAAAGGCTTCAAATGAGGCGCTCAGGGCATCTCGGCTCGATTCGAGGTTGAGGTTGAGCCGATAGGCCCGGTTTCCCAATCGCGCTGTCAAAGTTGCCTGAATCGCAGTCGGCTTCCGGCACGACACAGTTGCTTCAAACGGGATCGGCACCCTCTTTTGCGGCAACTGTAAAAGGATCGTCGAAGCCTTGATTTCGAGGCGGCTCAGAGGGAGCCGCCATGGACCGGTTCTGGTGACGCCTTCTCCGGCTGTTGATGCGCCGTCAAGGAGGTTATGGAATGGCGCCAGCGCCGGCTTGTCATTCGAGGTATCAATTTGCCACCGCATCCCGGTCAGGGTCACCTCTTTCAATCGTCTTTGGAGGAGGAGCCGATTCAGTCGCCAATCGGCGTCCAACGAGGCGACTTGAAACGCGCCGGCGGCATCGAGCTTGACACGACTCAAATGGAGGTGTCGCAAGCTGATGTTTGTGACATCGACCGATGCCGATTGAAAACCGATTTGTCGTAGGCTGCGATTAAGCGAGTATTCGACCAGCGGCGCTAGGAAAACGAGATAAAAGCCTATAGCGACCAGGAAAAGCAGGACTCCGGCTTGGGTCAATCGCTTGCCGGAAGGGAAGCGAGAGCGTCTTTTAAAGGGGAATCCCATGCTTTGTCGTTTTAACGCTTTGATTTAAGAAGGCGCGTCGACTAAGCTGTTGCATCATAACCATTTTCCGTTTTTCGTTGGCTCGGCGATTCGATCCAAAACTAATGGTCTTTCTGAGCCTGTCAAAAAGAAAGGAGAAGTTGTATGAGGAGAGAGATTAAGGTCTTTATCGGTTTGGTGGCGGTCGGGATGGCGACACAGCCCGGTCTGGCGCAGCGGGATTTCTCGGACGTGGAGATCGAGACGCAGCATGTCGCTGGCAATGTCCACATGCTCAAAGGGAGTGGGGGGAATATCGGGGTTTCAGTCGGTGAGGACGGGATCCTGCTGATCGATGATCAGTTCGCTCCCTTGTCGGATAAGATCGAAGCCGCACTGGACGAGCTAAGCGAGAACAAGCTCAAGTTTGTGCTCAACACCCATTGGCATGGGGATCATACCGGTGGCAACTCCCACTTTGGCCAAAAGGCGCCGATTATCGCCCACGAGAATGTTCGGAAGCGGCTGGCGGGCGAGCAAGAGTCCGGCAGGGGAAATGAGCCGCCAATGGAAAAGGAAGGGCTGCCAGTGATTACCTTTGACGAGTCGTTAAAGGTTCACTTCAACGGCGAGCCGATTCGCGTCATTCATTTGCCGAAGGGGCATACGGATGGTGACAGCGTGGTCTATTTTCCGAAGTCCAATGTCGTCCATATGGGAGATCACCTATTCAATGGCCGGTTCCCGTTTATCGACCGGAATAGCGGCGGGAGCGTTACCGGTTACATTCATAACGTCGAGAAAGTCCTGGAAAAGGTGCCGGAGGATGCCGCATTAATACCGGGACACGGTCCACTCGGTGACGTGGATGATTTGAAGCGATTTCACCGGATGCTGAACAAGACGCGAGCGATCGTACGTGAGCGCGTCGAGGATGGGGAGTCGCTTGAAGCGATCCAAGAGGCCGGTCTGCCTGAGCGCTGGTCGACATGGAGCTGGGGCTTCATTGATACCGACCGTTGGATCGAAACGCTTTACAAAAGCGTGAATTGAGTTGGTAACGGTCAGGAGGGATTGGATGTCAGCGGATAAGACACCTTTTCGGGGGCGACGGGACGAATTGCGGGGGCGACTGGGCGAGGCCGGCGTGGCTTCGGCCTTTCTCGTGTCGCCGCCGAATGTTTACTACTTCAGTGGATTCCATTCCGATCCCCACGAACGCTTACTGGCGCTTTTCCTCTCAACGACGGGAGATGAGGCATTGATCTGTCCTGCCTTGGACGCGCAAGAGGCTCGGGAGTGCACAGACGTCGAGACCGTATCGACCTATCAGGACCACGAGGACCCTTTTGAAGCTTTGGCAACGCATTGGTCATCGGCCACCGGGAGGTCATTGGGAATCGAAAAGGGGGCCCTCTCGGTAAAACGGTGGGAACAATTGCGATCGGCTCTCCCGCAGGTGGAGTCCGGCTTTGATTTGGCTTCCGACCTCGACGTGATGCGCTCGGTGAAATCGGAGCATGAGGTTGCGCTCATTCGTGAGGCTGTCCGTATTGCTGAAAAGAGCCTTGAGGAAGCAATGAACCGCTTTACTGCGGGGATGGCCGAACGCGATCTCGCTGCCGAGATCGAATACCGAATGAAGCGTTACGGCGCGATGTCTCCGGCTTTTGGCACGATCGTTTTGGCGGGAAAGCGGTCGGCATTGCCCCACGGGAAGCCTGGCATGACCGAGGCGCAAGCCGGGGATTTTTTGTTGGTCGACCTCGGCGTCTTTGCCAATGGGTATTGTTCCGACATCACACGGACGTTTATTGTCGGAGAAGGCTCACAGCGCCAGCGGTCGGTTTATGAGGCGGTGCTGGAAGCCGAACGACAGGCGATCAAGGCTATTGAGCCCGGACGCGCCGTGGGTGAGATCGATCGCGCAGCTCGTGAGGTGATTGACACGGCGGGGTATGGGGAGCATTTCCTGCATCGGGTGGGCCATGGCATGGGAATTGAGCCGCATGAGGGACCATCGATGCATCAGGCGAATACGACGCCCTTGACGCCGGGGATGGTTTTTACAATCGAGCCGGGGATCTACCTTCCGGATCTGGGTGGGGTGCGAATCGAAGATGACCTCTTGGTCACCGAAAACGGCGGTGAAGCTTTGACGAGCTATCCCAAGGAAATGACTCAGCTTCGTTGAATCGGGGCATCTGTTTAAGGCCGTGTCTCGGGAGCTTCAGAAGGAGGGCTTTCAAGCTTAATCTGCCACTCCCTGGCGCTGTAATCCCATTTAAAGCTCCCATTGTTCGGGACGTAATGGCGATTCCCTGTTTGTGGGTTCACCAACAGGCTGCCGCCCTCCTCTTGGAGACGCTCACGATATGGTTTCGGGAGATCTGCCATCGAAGGCAGAGGCTCTTTTTGAGTGGTGCAGGCAAATGCGAGCAGGGAGGTAGCCAAGAGGCACGTCGGGAGCCTCCATTGAATTCGGACACGAGCTCGGGACTTGCAACCGGGCTTAAAAGAAGCATGGGGTGACGTCGATCGAGCTGCCGATGGCATCATTAGATTCCTTAAGGCTTGCGCCGAGGCTTCGCTTGCTTCTTCGGGCTCTCAAACCGGTCCCAGACCTGGTTGATAGGGGGCAGGCAATTCAACACTTCTTGCCGCTGCATCGTCTTCACGACCTCCGCTTGTTCCGCTTCGGATAAGAGTGAGAAATGCTTCAGCAATATCTCTTCCTGCTTCTGCTCGGCGTCGTGCAGCATCCCATCTTCATTCGCTGTTTCACTCCGACGGACGATGAGGTCCTTGAAATCTTCTTCGCCGATTTCAGCCCGAATCCATGCGATCAACAGATCAAGCCAAGCCGCCCGCGTCAACTCGAAGGCATTGGCAATCTTGCGCAGTGTCGAAAGCTTGACTGTTTGCCCTTTGGCCAAGTAGCTGAAAACATTTCGGCTGACACCGCAACGCCTGGCCATTTGCTCCTGCGTCAAATCCCCTTGTAGCCGGTTTATTTTTTCCGAAAGATGACTCATTACCGTTATTTTTGCACAAATTTTGTGAAATCCAAGAAAATTTATTTTTAAAGATTGCACAAAAGTTATGAACCGTGTCATTTTATGTGCATGGCCCGCAAGAATGAGATGAAATCCCTTGAGAACAAGACCTCGGAGCTGGCGTATGTCGCTAAGGCGGTCATTCATGCGCTGGCTTCGAAAGACGATAGCAACGAGGCGTATCAGGCGGCTGAGCTGCTGGATCATGCCTTGGCGGAGGCAGAGGCGAGCGAGTCGGCAAAGCGTTCGCGGAAATCACGTTCTGAGAAAGCAAAGTCTCGAAGCGGAGTTTAAACCCAGTATTAAGAAGAAGGAGGTTATGATGAGAAGGAGGTCTTGGTGGATGTCTAAATGTGGTGGAGGCGCTTCACGGCGGCAGCGGCGTTCATGTGCCTGGTGTGAAAAGGAATTTGGCTTGATTTCCGAGGAGACAGATGTCTCGCATGGCATTTGCCGATATCATCGGCTAGAGATGATGCGTGAGATCAACTCGCCGCAATATTCCCCTTGGCTCTATTACGCTCTCTACGCTTTGCGTCCCTTAGAAAGGCGGCGATTACGGAGGAAGGGAAAAGGTCGAAATAAGGCAGTGGCATAGGTGCCGGAGGCTGCCCGCGGGCGATCGAGGTGCCAATTGCGAGGTGCCAATTGCGTGGGGAAGGAGGAAAAGAGATTTACCCGCGAACGGCGCCAACGACGCGAAGTAAAGAAAAGGGTTGAAAGAGTGGGACGTCGGGGACGACGTCCCTATCAGAGAGGATCTACCGCAACAGCGTTAATCGCTGACGGTCGATGCTTGGGCCTCGCGTTGTGCCAGCTCTTCGTGGAATTGCTCGGGATGGGGCTCCGGTCCTTTGGGATGGGTGCGCCCCCAATAGGCCGAAAAGCTTTCCCCGTTCTGGCGGTGAGCGGCAAATTCTTCCAGATACGGTCGGATTGTCGGGATAAGATCCTGCTCATCGACGGTCTTGTGAGCAAGCCCGTTCAAGCGGGAGCCATCATAGGATCCGCCGATAAAGACCGCGTATTTGCCGGGCCCTCGACCGACAAAGGCAATGTCGGCATTGTAAGGCCGAGCACAGCCGTTGGGGCAGCCGGTCATCCGAATCAGTATTGGCTCGCTTTCAAGATGGAGCTCTTTTAGGACGGAATCGATTTGGCCCATGAGCTTCGGGAAAAACCGCTCGCTTTCGGCCAGCGCGAGTCCACAGGTCGGGAGGCCGACACACGATTGCGCCGTCTTTTTGGCCTCTGTCATCGAATCCGGCTGCGGCAAGCCGTTTTCTCGCAGAATCTGCTCGATTTCCTGCTTCTGGTCAGGGGCGATGTTGTAGATGAGCAGGTTGCAATTGGGGGTGACGCGCATTGGGCGACCAAAGCGCTCGGCAATGGTCCGGAAAGCCGTGCGGTAACGGACTTCCTCCGTGTCTTGGATGCGGCCCTCCTCAACATAGGCGCAGCAAAATAGATTGCCATCGCCTTGCTCGTGCCAGCCGAGCATATCCCCCACCGTATTGAATTCGAACGACTTGGGCGCTTGAGTCGGGGCGTTTAATCGCGATTCGACCTCTTGTTGAAACCAGTCCATTCCCTTTTCATCGATGAGGTATTTCAACCGGGCGCGATTCCGATTCTCACGGTTCCCATAGTCGCGTTGCGTTGTGACGATGGCCACGCAGGCATCGACGACATGTTCCCGAGCCACGTAAAAGAGCGGACGGCTAAGTCGGGGATAGGTCTCTTTCTTGCCATGGGTCATCCCGAAGCCGCCGCCGACCAGGATGGTGTAGCCTTTGACCTCGCCATTTTCCGAGTACGGCACGAGCCCGACATCGTTCGAATAGATATCGACATCGTTTCGGGGTGGGATCCCGATGGCGATCTTGAACTTGCGCGGGAGGTAGTACCGACCGTAAATCGGCTCGCTCTCTTTGGGATCGCCATTCTCGTCCACAGCGACACGCTCGCCATCGAGCCAGATTTCGTAGTAGGCATTGCTGTTGGCGAGGAATGTGTGGGTGAGCTCATCGGCCAGCTTTTCCGCATCGCGGTGCTCGGGCGTCGCCAACGGCGAGGCGGGAGCCAATGTGTTGCGTACATTATCGCCGCACGCCCCCAATGTCGTGACCCCGGAGTCGTGAATACGCCGGATCGTCTCCTTCAAGCCTGCTTTGGTAATCCCGTGAAATTGAAAGTCCTGTCGGGTCGTTAATCGGATGCTCCCATTGGCGAGCTCCTCGGCGATTCGATCCGCCGCGAGGTACTGCTCGGCACTCACTTCACCCCCCGGGAGCTTGTTGCGAATCATGTAGATCCAAGCCTTCTCCAAGCCGGCCCGCTTTCGCTCCTTACGAACATCACGGTCATCCTGCTGATAGCTGCCGTGGAACTTCAGCACCTGATACTCTTCGTCGCTGAAGTGGGTCGCTTCCCCCTCCAGAGTCTCTTTTAAAGTCGCCCGGAGGAAACGACTCTCATGCTTGATCTGCTCAACGCTCTTTTTTGCCATAGCCCACTCTCAAAAACCTTTGTTTTCCTCACGATAAAGGGCGAAATCACGCCTGTCTACCCAAAATTTGCCTAAGATAATCAACTTACTTATGATAGTGAGGCAGTTTTCTTTGGCTCCGGGATTTACCGGGTGGCGAGGATGAGTCACACTCTCGATATGGAGCAAGGATCTGGCGAGGCGCTATCATTTTGGGAGCGATTGAGACTGGCGTTCGGGCTGATTTTCAGCGCGAAGGTGGCGCGGCGGGTTGG
>JAHEOI010000147.1 GCA_018610125.1 Verrucomicrobiota bacterium | reverse complement strand
TGTGCAAGAGACCTTTGGTCAGACGCAAGGCACAATGCTCTCGATCCTTTTGATCTTTGCGGGATTGATAGCCTTGGGAAGCGTGCTTAATGCCGCATTGGTCTCGCTAAGTGAGCGTGAGCGCGAAGTCGGAACCTTCCGCGTTCTCGGCTATTGGCCAAAGGAAATCGGCAGAATCTTTCGGGGCGAGCAGTTTCTTTTGATTGGCGTCGGGACCATCCTTGGGCTCGTGGCGGGATACGGGCTCAGTCATGGTCTGGCGATCGCTTACGACACAGAGCTTTACCGCTTTCCAGTGCAGATCAAACCGATTCGGCTCGCTGAAACGGTCCTGTTAATGACGCTGTTTGGAATGATTGCGCAATGGTTTATCCTGGGCGCCATCCGACGGCTGGATTGGATGGAAGCTCAGAAGATTCGAGAATGAATATGGGAAACGGCTCCAAGAAACGATTCGGCTCCAAGAAAACATTCATCCTCTTGACGGTTGCGCTGGCAATCGCGGTGATCGGCTATCTCGCGTTCTTCAATTCGGGCCGCTCTGTTCAGGTGGTCAGTCCCGAGATTAAAAGGATTCAAGCGTCATTTCGGGAACCGGCCCAAACCAGACTGAAGGAGACTTGGACCGTTACCGCACCGATATCGGGCCGGATTGACCGCATCCAATTGGAGCCGGGAGATCGTATTAGCGGGGGGGCCACGATTGCTCATTACGATCGGGTCGGTTTCAACATGGCGGTAAAAAAGGCGGAGGCTCAAGTCGCAAGCTTGAAGGCGGAGCTGGCGTTAAAGCAGGATAATCGACTCGAAGAGACTCGGATTGAAGAGATCCAGGCACTCATCGAGAGCACGAAAGGCCGGATCAACGCGTCCGAGGCTCGGGTCGACCGCGCGAAACAAGGCAAGGCCCATGCATCAAGGGAGTTGGACCGAATCCGAGCGCTTGCCGAAGCCGAGAGTGTCTCCGCGTCAAAATTGGACGATGCCCAATTCAATTACGATTCGGCCGTTACAGAATGGCGTCGGGCCAAGGCCGAGCTTTCGGCACGTCGCTCTCAGTTGAAGGCTATCCAATTGGAAGCACGTCGCACCCGTGAGCAGATCGAACTGAAGGCGATCAAGGAAAAAAGGACTCAAGCGGCGTTGGATGAGGCAAAGGCCTCACTGAAAGAGGCCCGTCACAGTCTCGCCCTCGCCAAGATTACAGCCCCGACCGACAGCGTTGTCTTGGAGCGCTTTACTCGAGGTGGTCGCCCGGTGGAAGCCGGTATGAAGCTACTCGAGCTCGGTAAGCCGGAAAACCTCGAAGTGGTCACCGAAGTGTTGACAGAAGATGCACTTAAGCTGACCACCAACTCACTGGTTACACTGAAGTCCCAAGCGGGCGACCTCCGTATCGAGGGGGCAGTCAGGCAAATCGAGCCGGCGGGCTTTACCAAAGTCTCGTCGCTCGGTGTCGAGCAACAACGGGTCAATGTGATTGTCAGCTTGAAAGAGCCTCCCCGGCGCTTGGGCATCGGGTATCGTCTTCATGCCCGTTTCGTCACAGCCGAGCGCTCGAAGACTCTTGTTGTGCCCCGATACAGCGTGATGGAGGCCGTTGACGGTAGCCGCTATCTCTTTGTTGTGGAGAATGGGCACCTCAGAAAACGCAACGTTACCATTGGCTTGAGCAATGACTGGGAAATGGAAATTGTAAGCGGCGTGACAAAGGGGGCTCGCATCGTGGCGCATCCGGATTCGTCAATGAGCACGGGGCTCCGCGTGACCGCGAACAAGTCGGCCCAAAGGTAAGGCGTAACAATCGGTATCCGAAAACTCGATCTTGTCGTTGACGCCGGGTTCACGTAATCTGCTAATCGGTAGAAGCACTTGAAAGAAAGGTAAGAGCCTTTAAACGAAAGAAATTGACTAAGCTATGGCTATTGGTAGGAAAATCCGATATGGAATGGTTGGAGGAGGTCCGGACGCCTTTATTGGGAGTGTCCATCGAGCCGCGGCAGCCTTGGATGGCGAAATGGAGCTGGTCGCGGGGGCGTTCTCCTCAAAGGCCGATAAATCGAAGCAACAAGGGGAAGCCCTCTGCCTGAATCCGAACCGGGTCTACACCTCCTACAAGGAGATGGCTGAGAAGGAAGCCCAGCTTCCCGAAGGGGAGCGCATCGATTTTGTGTCTGTCGTTACCCCGAACCATGTCCACTTTGAAATCGCAAAGGCCTTCATCGAGGCCGGCTTCCATGTGGTCTGTGATAAGCCGATGACGACAACCGTCCAAGACGCCGAGGAGCTTTGTCGCTTGGTCAAGAAGCACGATGTCGTCTTTGGCCTGACACATAATTACACGGGCTACCCCTTGGTCAAGCAAGCACGGGCCTTGGTCCAAGATGGCACATTGGGAGACATCCGTAAGATCGTTGTTGAGTATCCCCAAGGCTGGTTGGCCAGTCGGCTCGAGGAAGAGGGTGTCAAGCAGGCCGCGTGGAGAACCGACCCGAAACAGGCCGGTGTCTCATCGTGCATCGGCGACATCGGGACCCACGCCGAAAACCTCGCCTATTACATCACCGGGCTCGAGATGGACGAGATCTGCGCGGATTTGACCACGTTTGTACCGGGTCGCCAGCTCGAAGATGACGGAAATATCCTCATCCATTACAAGAATGGTGCGCGTGGGATCCTATATGCCTCCCAGGTGTCGCTCGGCGAGGAGAACAACTTGAGGATCCGTGTCTATGGCAGCAAAGCGTCCATCGATTGGCACCAGGAAAATCCGAACTACCTCTCGGTCAAGTTCGGGGGCGCGCCTGAAAAGGTTTACAAGCGTGGCAATGATTACCTGGCTCCCGTGGCAGCCCATAATCAGCGTATCCCGTTCGGGCATCCCGAGGCCTTTATCGAAGCCTTCGCAAACGTCTATCGGAATGTGGGGCGGACAATTGCGGCTCGACTCGAAGGCAAGCAGCCCGGCGAGTTCGACACCGACTTTCCGACGGTGCAAGATGGCGCTCGCGGAGTGCATTTCATCCACAAGACCGTCGAAAGCGGAAAGAGCGATCAGAAGTGGGTTAAAGCCGGTTACAACCCTCCTTCCTAATCCTTAACGCCTGCCTCGGGGATCGGGAACCGGCTTCACGTCTCGAAACCCGCCACATCCCCGAGGCGCTCCCGATTAGGCGCCCCCGATTCCCTGGCTGCTGCAAAACTCTTCAGCGGGAGGATGCCCGCGACGATCAGTCACCGATAACACCTTGGTCGGTTTCTGACTCACTTTGCCGGTCCCCCACTGTGCCATGGCGGTCACGTCGCTTGCAGGGTCGGGGTGAGGGTAAACAATCGGAACCGAATCACGGAGGTTAAGCCAGTAACTGATGTTGGTGATCAGCTCTTCGCTGACGTGAATGCCGATCGGTTGCCAATAACCACTCCCGTTCTTTTGCCATGTCTCGACGGACACGGCGTTGCTGCCAATCCCGGAAGTAAACTCGAAAGGCAACTTGATCGCGCGGGATGCCGCCTCTAGTTTGGTGCTCCATTCGAGCTCCAATGCTTCAGGGTGGGGTTCACGGCAATGGACGTGTCCCCAGCAAGTAGCCTGGCCGCAGTGACATGTGAACCCTTCGCATGGGTCGTAGAATTGCCGATAGTCGCAGGTCACTTCCTCTCCGGGCAGAATGTCCCTTACCGCAATGTCAAAGCCACCTTCGTGTTCCAGGACATTGGCGTTGCAGGAGTGATTCATGTACCGACCGATACTGCAATCGAGAACCACATCGCCGCTTTCGGTGGCGAAGGTATGCTCCAGGACCTTGTCTTGCTCCCCGGGGGACATCACCTCAAGGTCCTGTCGCGTGCAAACGACCTTGCAGCGATCGCAGTAATGGTCGATCAGCGTCCCTCTCGGGATCCGTCCCGTTGCAAACAATCCTTTTCCCCGTCGAGAGGTTTCTCGCACTTCAAAGAGATTGGCAATCATTTCGTTATGCCCTCATCGAACTTGGTGCGGTCATAATATGGCCCGAGTGACACCATTTCAAACGCACTTCTCTTAACGATTGCATCGGACCTTGTCAAGCTTCCCTGGCAAAGCCTTGCCTTCAAACCCAGGGCTGCTCCAAGTTTTTCTTTCCCCCCCAAGGTGCTGGCAATTAGATTGATCTCACTATGGGTAGTAGAACAGATTGCGAATTCGGATTCGTATACGACAGGTCGGGACACATTGGAACGAGGTATCGCCTCAGGGTATTCTTTTTGCTGGTTTGTGGGATCGTGGGACTGACGCCGGCTTGGGCCCGGAGCGCAAACAATAAAGGAGACAGGCAGGATCCGGTATGGAAAAGAATGGAAGTTCCTTCCGCACCGGCACTGAGCCCAAAGGAGGCCTTGGATAGCTTTAAGATAGCTCCCGGCTTCCGCATCGAGCTGGTCGCTTCCGAGCCGCTGATAGAAGATCCCGTGGCGATGAAATGGGATGCGCACGGTCGGATCTGGGTGGTCGAGATGAGGGGATTCATGCCGAACGTTGATGGCGAGGGGGAGCAAAGGCCGATCGGACGTGTCGTTGTCCTGGAGGACACCGATAACGACGGGCGGATGGATAAATCGACCGTTTTCTTGGACGACCTGGTGATGGCACGAGCGATTGGATTGGTGGAAGGTGGTGTTCTGGTGGCTGAACCGCCTCATCTGTGGTACTGCCAAGACCTGGATGGCGATTTGAAAAGCGACAAAAAGGTCGCGGTTTACGAGAACTATGGCAAACAAGGGCCGGTCGAGCACACCGATAATGGCCTCGTCTGGAACCTGGATAATTGGATTTATAACGCAAAATCGTCGCTTCGCTTTCAATTCCTTGATGGAGAATTAAAAGTCGACCAGACCAAATTCCGTGGTCAATGGGGGATTGCGCACGATAGCTACGGGCGGCTCTACTCAAACAGTAACTCGAGCTATTTGCATGCCGATCTAATCCCGGATCACTACCTGGAGCGGAATGAGCATTTCAATTCGGATTTGGGACTGACCGATAACATCGCCGAAAATCAGGAGGTGGATACGATTCGGGTCAACCCCGGCATTAATCGTGGGTATCGCGACCATATGCTGCGCGACGACGGTCGTTTGGCCCGCACAACCGCCGTTTCCGGACAAGCCATCTACCGCGGCGACCAATTTCCCTCCCGGTTCCGTGAAAACGCATTCATACCGGAGCCGTCGGGGAACGTTGTGAGTCACTTTCGGGTGATCGATAAGGGGCTTGAGCTCGAAACGGAGCATAAGACGTATAGCGACGAGAAGTGGGGAAAACGGGAATTCCTGGCGTCCACCGACGAGCGATTTCGCCCGGTCAACGCCTATAATGGACCCGACGGTTACCTCTATATCCTCGACTTGTATCGAGGAATCCTTCAGCACAAGGTTTATGTGACCGAATTCCTGCGGGAACAGATTCTCGAGCGGGAGCTCGACAAGCCGCTCGGGCTCGGGCGGATTTACCGGATCCTGCC
>JAHEOI010000146.1 GCA_018610125.1 Verrucomicrobiota bacterium | reverse complement strand
GCTTCCCCGATCTTCCCGATCGCATCCAGCAGCAGTTGGTGAATGCCACCGAATCCGCCGTTGCTGAGAACGCAGACCACGTCGCCGGATTCGGCCCGATGGGTGACATGCTGGACGATTCGATCGACGGTCGGGAGGTAGGCTGCCGGTATGCCAAGGGCGTTGAGATCAGTGACGACCTTCTCTGGATCAAGTCGTTGGTCTGAAGGCAATTGCTCAAGTCGGGCGACTTCGGCAATGACAACGGTGTCGCCTTGGCTGAGGGCGGTCGTCAGCTCTTGTTGGAAGACATTCCGTCGAGAGGTGTTGGAGCGTGGCTCGAAGAGGAGCCATAGGCGTTGATGAGGAAATTTAAGTCGCAGTGCTCGAACCGTTTCGCGGATGGCCGTCGGATGATGGGCAAAATCATCGACCACGGTAATGCCGCGCACCGTGCCGAGCACTTGCATTCGCCTTTGCGTTCCGAGGAACGTGTCGAAGGCGGATTGAATTTGCCGGTCACTCATCCCGAAGTGGCGGGCGCAAGCGATCACCGGGAGGGCGTTTCGCACATTGAGCTCACCCACTTGAGGGATCCGGAATTTCATATCGTCGAGCTGAAGCTCCGATGCCTCCGGGTGCAACACGACTTGGCTTGGCTGCACATCATTTTTCCCTTCCAGCCCAAACCGCGAAACGGGGGCGGGGGAGTCGGCCAATAATGGATGCAAATTGCTATCTTCCCCATTGGCCAGCAGGAGGCCGTTACGCGGAACCAGATTGATCAGCCGGCGGAAGGAGCTTTGGATGGATGCCAAATCGGCGAAAATGTCGGCGTGATCGAATTCGAGATTATTAATGATCGCCACTTCCGGGAGATAATGAAGGAATTTGCTCTGCTTATCAAAGAAGGCGGTGTCGTATTCGTCCCCTTCGAGAATGAACCATTGACTCTCGGTGAAGCGGGCCCCATATCCCCAATTCCTTGGAATCCCGCCGATTAGGAAGCTCGGGTCGTATCCGTTATGGTCAAAGACCCACGCCAGCAGGGCAGTGATCGAGGTCTTGCCATGGGTCCCTGTCACGACGATAGCGTGCTTCCCTTCAATGAAAAATCGTTTCAATAGCTCGGGCAGCGAGCAGTACGGGACCTTGCGCTCCAGGATGGCCTCGACTTCCGGGTTCCCTCGGGAGATCGCATTCCCGATCACAACAAGGTCGGGCTGGTGGCTGAGATTGGCTTCGGCAAACCCCTCCATGACCGGAAGTTGATGCTCCTTGAGAAAGCCGGCCATCGGGTCATAGACCTTCTGGTCCGAGCCGGTGACGTCAAATCCCTTGTTGCGCAGCGCCACCGCGGTTCCGGCCATGGCCGTACCGCCGATTCCCACAAAATGAAGGCTTCGAATTGGGAAAAACATCACCCCCTTAGTTTCCGGTCGAGCGTCTCACCAACCAGCTTCGGGTTCGCCTTTCCTTGGCTGAGCTTCATGACTTGCCCTTTCAAGAAATTGAGAGCGGCTTCTTTGCCATCGCGGTAATCTTGAGCGCTCTTGGGGTTGGCCTCGATGGCTTGGTCGCAGTATTGCTCGACGGCGGAGGTATCGGTCACTTGGGCGAGGCCTTTTTTATCGACGATCTGATTCGGGGATTCGCCCGTATCGAACATCTCATTGAAGACTTCCTGCGCGATCTTGGTGCTGATCTTGTCGGAATCGATCAGCTCGACCAGCTCGGGAATCGCACTACTGGAAAACTTGACTTCCTCCAAGGTCGTCTCGGTCTCCGTCAGCTTAGCCCGAAGGTTGTTGATCACGAAGTTGGCAACCGCCTTCGGTTTTTTCGATTGGTGCGCGATCGATTCAAAGTAGCCGGCCATGACCGGATCATTGACGAAAGCCGCCGCGTCCGATGCCGGAAGTGAATATTCCGCCATCAGGCGCTGTTTCTTAGCCAATGGCAGCTCCACGACACGCTCGGAGATGGATCGGATCCGGCTTTCGGGAGGCTCAAACGGCATCAGATCCGGCTCCGGGAAATAACGGTAGTCGTGCGCCTCCTCTTTGGTCCGCATGAGCTCGGTGATCTCCCCCACGTCGTCCCAGCGGCGTGTCTGCTGCTCAATTCGCTCGCCGCGCATAAGCCGGTCTTGTTGCCGGTCGATTTCGTAAGCAAGGGCTTTTCGGGCGCCGCTGAACGTGTTCATGTTCTTGATTTCGACCTTCGCGCCCAGCTCCTCCTGACCCTTGGGACGCACACTGACATTGACGTCGCACCGGACCATCCCTTTTTCCATATCGCAGTCGCTGACGCCGCCATAAACCAAAATATCCTTGAGGGCGTTCAAATAGGTGTAAGCCATCTCGGCACTGGTCAGATCCGGCTCGGAGACGATCTCCAAGAGAGGCGCCCCGGCGCGGTTGAAATCGATGCCGCTGTGCCGCTCAAAATGGAAGCTCTTACCGACATCTTCTTCCAGATGGACGCGTACGATCCGGACACGGACAATCTCGCCATTGAACTCAAAGTCGACATGCCCGCCCTGCACGGATGGGGCGTCGTATTGCGTGATTTGATAGTTCTTTGGGAGATCGGGATAGAAGTAGTTCTTCCGGTCGAATTTGGCCGATTGCCGGACCTCGCCGTTGAGGAGCAACCCTGTGAGCGTGGTCTTTTCCATCGCTTCCTTGTTGGCTACAGGGAGCACACCGGGCATTCCGAGACAGACCGGACAGACATTGGTATTGGGATCGGCCCCGAATTCATTGGGGCAGCCACACCACATCTTGGTGTTGGTCTTAAGCTGGACGTGGGTTTCGAGCCCGATCGCGACTTCGTAATCCATAGGCGTCATGATGCTGAAGGTTCTGGTAAGGTCGGTCTCTCCCGGTGCCACGGCGTGCTCTGCTCATAGGCGTGTGCGATCCGAAGCAGCGTCTCTTCTCCGAAGGCATCGCCGAGGAATTGCAGGCCGATCGGCAGCTTTGGGGATTGGGTGAAGCCGCAGGGCAAGCTGATGCCGCAAATGCCGGCCAAATTGCACGAGCTGGTAAAGATGTCTGAAAGGTACATCCGTAACGGATCATCGGACTTTTCACCCGCTTTGAATGCCGGCGTCGGCGTCGTCGGTGTGACAATGGCATCGACAGTTTGAAAGGCTTGGGTGAAATCTTGACGAATGAGGGTGCGTACCTTTTGGGCCCGGCGGTAGTAAGCGTCGTAATAACCGCTGCTCAAGACGTAGGTGCCAAGGATAACGCGCCGTTTCACCTCGCGGCCGAAGCCGCTCCCACGCGTGCGCTCATACAGCTCAATCGGGTTGTTCCCCGCTTCCCGATGCCCATAGCGAATGCCGTCATAACGTGCCAGATTTGCGCTCGCTTCGGCCGTGGCCACAATATAATAGGTGGCGATCGCATATTCCGTATGCGGCAGCGAAATCTCAACGACCTCGGCGCCCAGGCTTTCAAGCTGCTTGATGGCCGCTTGGACAGCCTCACGCACTTCCGGGTCGAGCCCTTCGACCATGTACTCTTTGGGGATTCCGATCTTGAATCCCTTGATATCCCCCGTTAGCTGTTCCGTATAGCGTGGCACCTCTCGCGGCACACAGGTCGAATCGCGGTCATCGCTACCGCTTATGACTTCCAAGAGCGCGGCGGCGTCGTGCACATTTTTGGTCAAAGGGCCGATCTGGTCCAATGAGGATGCAAACGCCACAAGCCCATATCGTGAGACCCGTCCGTAAGTCGGCTTGAGCCCGACACAACCGCAAAGCGCGGCCGGTTGCCTGATGGAGCCGCCGGTGTCCGATCCGAGACTGGC
>JAHEOI010000145.1 GCA_018610125.1 Verrucomicrobiota bacterium | reverse complement strand
TTGCGGTCGAGTACCGTCTCCGAAAAGCCATTATTTCGAGCGACCTGGACTTGAAAACCGCGCTCACACATCTCCGGTGTGCCCGAAAGGACCTGAACGCTGAACTGCGTTAAGACCGCTCCGTTGTCGGGGCTCTGGAGCTGCGGCTTGCCGGGGATCGGCCATGAGATTGCCATTTCCTCCAGTATCGCCCTTAGCCGGTTTGGGGACGAAGAATCTCCCTTGGTATGCAGCGTCACATCAAGGCGGCAGGGTCTTAAGCCTGCGAAAGGAAGGAGCTCGCGAAGGTCGACGTTGAATGCTTGGGGCTTGGTGATCTCGAGTAAGGGATATTGCCGCTTTTGATCCAGCCTCTGGAGTGTGAAGCGCACGACTGTTCCCTCCGAGATCTCGGTAAGCTGCCCGCGAAGGCGGGTCGGGTCTATCCAATCCCGGGTCAAGGCTGTTCGAATCCCATGGCCGGGACGTTGTGCCGTGATTTGGGCGTTGCCGTCTCGTACTTGGATCTGCGCCTTCGGGTCACTTACCCATCTCCCTCCGGTTTTAAACGTTTCCTCCAAAGAAAGCGGCACCGACGCGGCGCTCAACACTCGACCGTCTTTCAGTCCGAAGACATGCGCGGCCCCGAGAGCTTCTCGGCGATCGAGACGAAAACGGTCCCGAACATTTTTCGTGTCCGGCCGATAAAAACGGAGACTGATGCCCAAATGCTTGGATTGGCCCGGCCCCACTTCGAAAGCAGTGCTCTTCCAGAAGGAGCGTTTTCGGAAGAGGTTGTCAAAGGGCCGCTCCATAAGACGGCCCCAGAAGAGACGAGGGTAGGTGCGAAGCCACTTCAGGTCACGCACCCCTTGAAAGTTGGGGGCGGCCGAGGTCCACAACGCGCGGTTAAAATAGCGCCACCGCGGAGAATGGAAAAGATACCCCATGCCGTAGCCTGTCTCGGGATTCGTGTGAAGCACGTTCGGACGGCTATCACGGAAGGTGTCGACGCCGATCATCTTCGATTGGCGAATGTGGTTCCGCAGCAATGGGCCCTCCATCCCTTTGATGATGTCCCGACCGGTGCGTGTTAAGGGATTCTCGTTGTAAAGGCGAAGAGACTGGGGCCCGTCCGTAATATTCTTGAATATCAGGTGAAGCGTGAATCCGGGATCCGCGCGATACATCACGTAACGCTGCTTGACTCGGTAGCGTGCATCCTTGTCGTCGCTAAGGAAGGTCTGCTCGACGATCGCCCGGAGAGGGCCTCGCGCCAGGACACGTGTGTTTTTGTCATGCTTTTCTATGCCGGCGAGGTTGCTCGAGAGAAAGAGTCGATCGAGTAAATATTGCTCGGTGGTGCGGTCTTGGACACGAACCCCCAAGGTGTCTGTGGTAATCGCCTGACCTCGGAGGAAGCTGTTTTTAAAAACCGAGAAATTGTCCGGAATTTGGAGATCACTGAAGAATCGGTTGGGACGCCGCTGTTTCAGCAAAAGCTTCCGGGTAGCTTCTGCCGGTAGATCCGCAAGAAAGACCAGCTCATCCGCTTTTCCGTCACGATCCAGGTCGTCTACTTGGCTCGGAACGGATTCGCCCGAGGGCGTAACGAGAGACAAAGGACTCGTGCGGTACCGCTGAGGAAGCCGGTCAAGCTTGAAGACGATCGGAGATTGAGTGAGCTCGCTTGCCGTCGGGTTGACCACGCGTAACGCGTAGTCCGCATACGCCCCAGAGCATGTGCTAAAAATAAAAGCCAGGGGCAGCGCCATACTTGCCAAGCTGTGCTTCCGGCACTGCCTACGAAAATGATGAGGAAGCCGTATTTCCATCGGTGGGGCAGGAATAGCGCATCGATTAGCCGCGTGTCAAACGAATTCCCCGGATGCCTTCCCTCTTACGAATTTTGTGCCTTTTGGCGGCTGAATAGTTACGTGATTTTTATGGGAACGTGATTGACAAAAGGCTTGGACATCGTCGGAATAGAAGGGAAGACGCACAGCCTGGGATTTTATTTGGATTGATTATGCGAGCGAATGCGATTTTTGCTTTAACCTATGTCTGGGTGGCCGTGGGCTTGGTCGGTTCGGCTTACAGCTATGAGCTGAAGGTCTTCAACGCCGGCCGTCACGAGCTTTCAAAGGTTCCGGTGGCGGTCAACCTGGCAAAGCTTCCTCCAAGGTTTCGGCTGGCTGCGTTGCATGTAAGCACCCCTAACGATCCGCTTGTTCATCAGGTTGAGGACTTGGACGGGGATGGCTCTTCGGACCGATTGTTATTTTTGATTGATTTGCCGTCCCACAATGGGCGGAAGGTCAAAATTAATCGAGCTCGAGAGGGGGAGAGTGGAGAAAGCCGGATCTCCGGTGAGCAGTTGGCGTGGCGTCTCTGGAGCGAGCCGCATCTTGAGAGCCGTCCGTTACGGATTAAGCTTCCGCCGTCTCGGCCGCGGGGTTTGCGCTCAATTACCTTCCCGCCGGACACACCAATGCCTTACGCCGCATCCGATCTCTTTCGGGTTATCGAAAGAAAAGACGAAAAGCGTCTCTTCAAGTTCACATTGCAATCGGAGCGACCGGTGATGCTGGACCGAGCACGCCAGCGGGTGGCTTCGGGACCGGTGCGAAGCATCGTTCGCCGCACAAGGCAGGTGAGTCCCCAATCAAATCCCGAAGCCGACTTCCGGATTGAAGAGCGATTCAGTCTCTATGAAGCGAGTCGACGCTTGGACATTGAAATTGCAATCACCAATGTCGGCGAATCCGGCTATGAGGTGCCGGCTAATCTACGGATCCTGGATGGGGTTATGGGGAATCCCTTGGTCAAAAAGCTCGGTCGGGTGGAACAGCATCAACATCGTAATGCCAAGCTTTGGCTCAATGAGGCGACCGGTCATGCCATGGCGTATATTCCCCATGCCGCTGACAATTCCGGATGGAACAGTGAAACGATCGGCGTCGATTACTTTCGATTTGCGCCAAGTCCGGGGCCCAAGCTCCGGTTGCAAGGACTCAACGGTGCGCTCGGTCCCGGGAAAACGAGACGTGTCCGGGTTACGTTTCTGTTTTATCGGGGTGAGCCGAGTAAGGTCCGTGCTCAATTCCAGCGTGATGTTGATGCGGTCCCGGGGGTTGTCTCGGTCTATGGCAAGAAGGGAAAGATGCTCCGCATTGCCCAAGCTCCGGGTTATATCGTCAATGGAGTGGCGTCGGCTGACCGGTGGGTCGACAAAAAGGGGGCGACGATCCGCTCTGCCGGGGACGGCTGTGTGATCACGAGCCGTAAGCCGGATAGTACAGTCTACACGGGCTTCGCGCGCGATTTCAGTCAGCCCAGCGAGCTTCGCGGACAACTGGCGGCAAAGGAAGGCGTCGCACTCGAAGTGCTGATCGAACCGTCCGACACCGGGAAGCGTTATTCGGTCGGACGAGTAACCGGGGCCTTTCGGTTGGATCTCAATTCGGCCCTGCCGCTCGATGGCTTTCACCGCGGTCTGCTTCACTTAAAGCTTGTCGAGGCGGGCGGCCGGGCGGCGCGTCGCGACGGTGAGC
>JAHEOI010000144.1 GCA_018610125.1 Verrucomicrobiota bacterium | reverse complement strand
TTGTCTTCTCCCCTCTCCCAAAGGAGAGAAGAAATCAGAAGGCTGGGAGTGGCCTCCTCTCCTCTTCCTAAAAGGAGAGGATTGAGGTGAGGGGTTTCCTTACAAAAAAAGCGATGCACCAATATCCTCCTAACTTAATGCCATTGGTGCGGGCCCTACGCACCTACAATCGTAGTGGTGGCAGTGTCGCCAGTCCGCTACGGGCCGTTTCTGGGTAAGCGGGCGCTGCGGATGGCTGTCAGCCTGCCGTCGGGAAAAAAATGCAGATTCGGTCCGATCCATTTCCCCTTTCACTTTCACTTTCACTTTCACTTTCACTTCCACTTCCACTCGCCCATGCTCTCGACAGCCCAAAGGCGGAGTAGCGGCGTGGGCGGCGCTTTGCCTTTTCCGGATACCACGTGGCAGGGACCGCAGCTCCTTCGGACCTCGCGGTCAATCCATGAAGCGCCTTAAGACATTTCCCAACCGCTCGATCCCGGCTTGTATCTGCTCTTGGGGAACGGCACCAAAGCTAAGTCTCATTTCATGGTTCGGCTTGGCTCGGGTTGGATCTTCCGCATAGCAGAGCTCCCCGGGGACATAGAGGACATCGTCATCAAGCGCCGCTTGGAACAGCTCGGAATCGAGCCCGGTCGGGACCGCTTCAGGGAGTCGTGCCCAAACGTAGAGGCCGCCGCGTGGGTGCCGCCATTCGATCTCGGATGGAAAGTGCTCTCGAATCGCTCGACACATTGTCTCCGCCTTTTCGGCGTAGCGTTGCCGGATTCGGGTCACGTGGCTCGCGTACCGACCGGTTCGGATCGCTTGAACCATGGCTTGCTGCAACAGGTTGGCCGTCCCGAAATCTTGGTTTCCCTTGATCCGACCGACTACAGTCATCAGCAATTCCGGCAGGACCCCGTATCCGACTCGGATCCCGGTTGCAAACGGTTTGCTATAAGTCCCGACGTAGATCACCCTTTCGGAGACCTCCGGCACCGACAGGGCCAACGCGGACGGCGTGTCGCCACCGGCAAAGCACAAATCCCGATAAACCGCATCTTCAACCACATAAATCGGATGGCCCGCAGACGGCTCGTATTCACGTAAAAGGCGGAGAAGCCCGGCCTTCCGTTCCAAGCTTGTCGTTATCCCGGTCGGATTCTGATAATAAGAGACCAGCACGACCATTTTCACCCGAGGCAAGAGCCCGTCATTGGCGAGCTGATCGAGAACGGATCGCATTTGCTCGAGATCAATCCCCTCAGTATCCAGAGCAACGCCGCGAATCTCAGTCCCATGACTCTGTAGTGCGCCCAGGAAAACGAAGTAGGTCGGGTCTTCGACGATCACGATATCGCCGGGATCGCACAATGCCTCCGAGAGCATATAGAGCAGTTGTTGGGAGCCATTTGTGATCAAAAGCCGTTCCGGGGAATAAACGGAAGCCTCGTTGGCAGCCCCATCCCTTTCATGGAGCTCCTTTGCCGTAAGCTCCCGAAGCTCCGAATCCCCAAGTGTCGTGCCGTATTGCAGCGCAGCTTGACCGTTCGAGCCCGCTCCCAGAACCTCCTCCAAGATTGCTCGCGTCTCTTCAACCGGCAATGTCTCGTTATCTGTAAAGCCTGCGGCCAAAGAGATCAGTTGCGGCCGCCCCAACGCCATCTTCATCAACCATGAGATGGGCGGTGCTTGAATTCGCTGTCCCAATCGGGAGAGTCCGTTTGATGTCATAACGCGGATCAATCTCGTCGCTTTGAGGTATGCTTTGCAAGGTGCTCCAAGAGGCTCTCCATAGCCGGGACGATAACCACCCGATCTTGCTCAATGGGATCGTTGTGGTCCCCTTGAAGCCGGACAAACCATTTCGGCTCACTCGCCGCCTTAAACAATGCCTTCCCTTGCTCGAACGGGACCACCGAATCGATGGGGCTATGCAGCACCAATATCGGGACCGCCAAGCGCGGCACCTTTTCCAGCGTATCATACCGGATAGAGCAGAGGAGACGGACCGGCAGCCATGGGAATAATTGCTTTCCCATATCGGGAACGCTCGTGAAGGTGCTTTGAAGCACCAGTGCCCCAACCTTCTCCCTCAAGGCAAGCTCTGCCGCTACCGCGCCCCCGAGCGATTCCCCGTACGCAATAACATGCTCCGGAGCGAATCCCTGCCTGAGGAGCCATCGATACGCCGCGACAGCGTCGCGGTAAGTGCCTTCCTCGGACGGACGCCCCCCGCTCTTCCCATAACCTCGATAATCATAAGCCAGCACATTGACGCCGAGGGAGTGACAGAGGTCGTACAGCGAGAGCCGGTGACTGATATTACCGCCATTCCCATGACTGATCAAGACCGCGAGGTGGCTGCGCGGCGAGTCGGAAGCCGCGGGAAAAAACCAGCCGCTAAGCTGGAAGTTGTCCCCGGTTTCAATCGTGACATCCTTCCAAGGATGGCCCAACGCGTCGGGCGAGACAACCCATTCCGCCCGTGGGGCATACACCTGCGAATACTCAAACCACTTGAAAAGCATAACCAATAGGATCAGCCATCCCAGCACCCTAAGTCCGATCTTCCACTTTCGTTTCCGCCCGCGTCGCTCCCCCAAGACCATTCGTTCCATCGGTTCATGCCTTCGATCAAACCTCAATTTCGATCATTGATTCTACCATGACAACGATTAGACTTAGATGGCGCGGCAGGGTCGCTCACTAAAAGGATCGCGATCGGCGCGCCCGCACCGGACGATGCTTTATGACAAAAAAGCCGATTTTTCTCTCTTTGTTGACAACACTGGTGGCAACCCTCGCTTCCCTCGCCGAAGCAACGCCTTACAAAACACTCGAGATTGATGAGCTAAGCAAAAAAGCGGATCTCATCGTCCGCGGTCATGTGGTTAGCAAGACGACTCGTGGTGACAAAGATGGCGATATTTACACTGTGATCGAGCTCAAGGTCGGTGAAATTTGGAAGGGAGAGCACCGCGAGCCCCGACTCAAAATCATCCAGGCCGGCGGCATCCTGGGAGACCGCCGAGCGCTAATCACCGGACAAAGCCATTACAAGCTCGGCGAGCAGGTGCTTTCGTTTCTGGTCTTAAATCAGCGAAATGAAGCGGTCACTCTGGCTTCCTCCCAAGGAAAATTCCATTTATGGAGACGGGAAAAGGATGGCCCCCTCTACGCTCAGAATGGCCTCTTGGGTGTTCCAGAAAAGGCCGCTGACACAAACCGGCATCCCTCGCGATTCGGCGCTTCGAATCCTCATCCTCATCCTCATCCTCATCCTCACGAAGGAGACAACGTCCACTCGGGGCTTCTCAAGCTTACCGACCTCAAACACCGCGTTCAGGAGTCCGCCAAATGACCAAGAGAGGGATATCACTGATCTTCTTGTTGGGGAGTGCTATCCTGACACTTGGCTTTCTTCAAAGCTTGCCGACTCAATCGGAGGAGCCACTGCAATGGTTCCTCGACCGGTCGAGCGAGGGGAGCAGATTTGTGCCTCAAAGCACTCTTGACCCGCAAACCCGAAAAATCCGTTATTTCTTGAGCCGAGACGCCTATTCCCAAGCCAATCGGGAGGCTGAGCTCAACTCAATCCGGGCGTCCTTCGACCAATGGGAATCCATTCCAAATTCCCGCATTGACTTCGAAGAGGGGGGATTGATGAATCCGCCTCTCGATATCGCGAAAGACCAGACGAACGTGGTTTTCTGGGCCAAGGATAGCACGCTTGTCGCAGATGGGCGGCTGGATATCAGCGGTGGTTTGGCCACCGCTCAAGTATTCTTTGTCTCGGACGGGACAATTACCGAGGCAGATATCGTCTTTAACGGGGTGCAGCGACAATGGTTTACGGATCCCGGCAACCGCGATTCGGGGAAAACTTTCATTGAAGGCGTGGCCCTTCATGAAATCGGGCACATGCTTGGCTTGGCGCACTCCCCGGTCGGAGGTGCCGTCATGCTAAGCCGATCCGGCTCCGGCACTTCAAACGCCCAGATTGGACTCTCGAGCGACGAGATCACGTTTGCGCAATCGCTCTATGCCAAGTCTGGGTCCGCAGCACCGGAGGCCCAGGTCAAAGGGCAGGTCACCCAAAACAATGTCCCGGTTCACGGGGCAGTGATCATCCTTGAAGACAGTCACGGAAACGTGACAGCCGGCACCGTCACCCGAAAAGATGGCAATTTCACACTGCCGGGATTGCCGGCCGGCGACTATGCGATTCGAGCAACGCCACTGGCACCCCGGAGCGTGTTCCCTTCCTTGATCCAGGGCCCCAGTCTCGAGCCATTGACCTTTACCAATGTCACCACCGAGTTCCTACCGACCGAAAACGACTCGCTGCATGTTGAGCCCGGCCAATCCGAGACCAAGAACTTGTCCGTCACCGGAGGGAGCCCCGCTTTTCGGATCGCGGGCATCCGCCGGGCGGCAACGGGCGTTGGGAGCGGTATCACGATATCCTCCTCACCTACCTCAGTTCAAGTCGGAAGCCAAGATGTCTTGGTCGGTGTCTTCTCACCGGACATCACCAGTGACGCCACGTTTAAGATTAGCGGCGACGGCATTACCCAAAAGGATATTGCCTTCCGGGAGGATCTGTTCGGCAATCAAAACCTTTTGTCCGCCTCGATCGATGTCGCTTCGGACGCCACACCGGGGATGCGAAGCTTTATCGTCCGAGAAGATGGTGATATCGCTTACGCCAACGGTTTCCTCGAGATCCTTCCTCAAAAGGTGGATGTTAATTTTGATGGGCTCGATGACACCTTCCAACGAAAATTCTTTCCGCTGTTCACCTCGGCTCAAGCCGCGCCGACAGCGGATCCGGACGGCGACGGCTTCACCAACGAGCGAGAATCGACAACCGGGTCTGATCCGACCGACCCGTTTTCGCTCTTTTTCGATATCCGGGAAGTCAAATTGACGGCGCGGGGAACGCGGATCACCTGGGAGAGTGGCCCCGGAAAGAGATACAAGGTGTTGAGGCGGAATCGCTTCGGACGCGGAAGCTGGAAAGTCATCGACACCGTGACGGCTCCGCAAGGAACCGAGGGAGAGACGACACAGTATCTCGACACCTCGGCAACTGAAGTCATGCATTTCTATCGCATTCAAGCAGTCCTTCCCTGACTTTCGGCAGATCGGGGCAATCTGCCCCCTCCGAGCCAACAAACCCATTTTTCTGGGTTACTGCCGCTGCCGCTGCCGCTGCCGATTGAAGGCCACCACATCCTCATAGCGCACCCCGGTCCCTCCAAAAATATCGAGGGCCGAACCGATTGTCAGGTCGACGCGCCCGTCGCTTAGACGCGTTACCTCTTCAAGGTCGGCCAAGGAACGCGCTCCGCCGGCATAGGTGATCGGCAGTGGCGAGCTCCGGGCAAGCTGCTCGACCAGGATTGGGTCGATCCCGGAAACCAGCCCCTCCCGGTCCACAGCATGAACAAGGAACCCGTCACAATAACCGGCCAGATCCTCCAAAGACTCGGCATCCACTCGAAGTCGGCTTCGCTTCCGCCAGCGATCGGTCATGACATAATAGCCCCCCTCAAACGGTCGGCAGCTCAAATCAAGCACAATCCGCTCCTTGCCAATCCGCCGCTTCAGCGCCTTAAGTCGTTCCCAATCCAATCCTCCTTTGTAAAAGATCCACGAGGTCAGAATGACATGCGACGCCCCGGCATCCAAGTAGGCTTGGGCGTTCTCAATGTTAATGCCCCCGCCGATTTGCATCCCTCCCGGATAAGCCGCCAAGGCGGCCTTGGCTGCCGACTCATTCCCGGCTCCAAGCATGATGATATGGCCGCCCGTAAGCGCGTCTCGCTTGTATAGCGCGGCATACCATGCCGCGTCCCGGTCGGAGACAAAATTGGTCTGCAACGCCGCATCGCCCAGACTGCTCCCGACAATCTGCTTGACGCTTCCTTCATGCAAGTCAATACAAGGGCGAAACATGCGCTCACTCTGCTATTGGATCCCGCGGTGGCCCCGGCTCACGCCGTCGAACTTAACCTAGAGCCAAAGGATCAACGCCAGCTCAACAAGCACCAAGGCCGCGAGACCGATAGCAATGGCCCACCCGTACCACCTTTGATCACTCTGCCGAGGCTCCTCCAGCGAGAACCGCACGGTCGCACTGCCAAGGCCAATCGAGCTTCCGTCCCGCAGAGCCGCCTG
>JAHEOI010000143.1 GCA_018610125.1 Verrucomicrobiota bacterium | reverse complement strand
TCCGGAGCGGCCTCTGTGCGGTCAAGCGTCCGGTATCCTTCCGAGAACGGCACGGCCGCTCAAGCCGGGGCGCAAGCCACAGAGGGATCGGAAGAAGGGAGCGGTGCCGAAGCGGAGAGTCAGGAGGAGGAAAAAGAGGGGCGTACCACGAGTCGGCTCCTGGATGCAAAACGTCGAGCTCAGCGGTGGAGAAAGTGAATTTGAGATTGTGTTGGCATGGATTAAGCTGTACAACGGAAGGACAAGGCCTCCGGGCTTGAGATTGAACCGAGTGCCCGGCAGATTCCGTGAGTGACAATGACTGAGTGAGTAAGGGATTGAGTGAGTGAGTCGTGGACAAGGCGCGGGTACATATTCTTTACACCGGTCGGGTTCAAGGGGTTGGGTTCCGATACACGGCCCAATCCATCGCCCGCGGGTATGAAGTGACCGGTTGGGTGAGAAACTTGCCGGATGGGAGAGTTGAGCTGGTTGCTGAAGGGCCTCAAGAAGAGGTGGAGGCGTTTCGAAATGCGGTGCGCACTTCCACGCTTGGGAGCTTGATCGAGAACGAAGAGAAAAGCTGGTCTGAAGCCACCGGCGAATTTCGAGGGTTTCGAATCGTTGGTTGAAGGCGAACAGAAACGGAAGAGAGAGATACGGTTGAATGAAATACGCGATTATAGCCGATATTCACGCAAATCTTGAAGCGTTGGAAGTGGTCTTACAGGATATTAAACATCAAGAGTGCGACCGAGTGGTCTGCCTCGGCGATGTTGTGGGCTACAACGCCAACCCCAAGGAGTGCCTCGATATTGTTCGTGACATGAATGTCCCTTGTGTGAAAGGCAACCACGATGAATACTGCTCGATGCAAGGGGATATGGAAGGGTTTAATCCCCATGCGGCGCACGCAATCAAATGGACCCGCGAGCAATTGACCGAAGAGGATCGCGAGTGGCTGCGCAAGCTCAAATATTTCCGTCTTGTCGCCAATTTCTCGATTGTTCATGCCACGCTGGATGGGCCTCAAAGCTGGGGGTACGTCTTCGATAAGCTGGCGGCGGCGGCGAGCTTTACGTATCAGAACACCAGCGTCTGCTTTTTTGGTCATACCCATGTTCCGATGGCGTTTGTTCGGGACAGCGTGGTCCGGGGAGGGACTTTTTCCAAATTCAAGATTGAGGCGGGCAAAAAGTACTTCATTAACATCGGATCTGTGGGACAACCGCGCGACGGAAACCCGAAGGCTGCTTACGGCATCTATAACATGGATGAAGGCACGATTGAGCTGAAGCGACTCGATTACGATATCGCGACCGCGCAGAACAAGATAAGAGAGGCCGGCTTGCCGGAGCGGCTCGCTGATCGCCTCGAGACAGGGCATTAAGGGGCGTTGGCCCCCGGTGATGAAGGCCTTGATCCTCAAACCGAGCTCCTTTGGTGATGTGATCCAATCGCTGCCCGTTTTGCGCCTGCTCAGGCGACAGTGGCCGGAGGCCCAGCTCTGCTGGTGGATTTCGTCCACGCTCGCGCCCCTTTTGGAACGTGATCCCGATCTCGATGCGGTGATTCCTTTCGATCGAACCGGCGCTCGCTCATTACGGGGGCTGACCGCGTTGATTCGGCAAATCCGCGCGATACAACGACAACGGTTCGATTGGGTGATCGATTTACAGGGACTGGCTCGGAGTGGGGTAATTGCCTGGCTCGCGAGCGGAGGCTTCACGATCGGCGTCGATGATCCGCGGGAAGGAGCGGCCACATTTTATGATCGCGCGGTGCCTCGTCCTTCGGCGGAGACTCATGCGATTGACTGGTATCTCCAGGTCCTTGTGGCATTGAATGTCCCGGTCGACCAGCCGTTTACCTGGCTCCCTGAGTATCGTGAAGTGCGACAATCGCTTGAAAGACGCTGGAGTGTCGCGGGAAAGGATTGGATCGCCATCGCCCCGGGGGCTCGATGGAAAAACAAACGTTGGCCGGTCGAGTATTATTCGGCGCTCGCAAAACGCCTTGTCCGCGGAGGGGGGCAGCGACATGTCGCTGTGCTGGGCGGAAGTGAGGATCGTTCACTTGGTGCGGCGATTTGTGAGCAGGCTCCTGAGCGGTGCGTCGACCTGACCGGGCAAACTTCGCTGATCGAAATGATCGAATGGATCCGACTGAGTAAGGTCCTCGTGACGAACGACAGTGCGCCGATGCATGTTGCTGCCGCGCTTCAAAGACCGACAGTGGCGCTCTTCGGACCGACAGATCCGAAACGGACCGGCCCCTATAGGCAAACCGATCGTGTATTCCAAGCCCGGTTGCCGTGCGCTCCTTGCTTGGACAAGCGATGCCATCACCCGATCTTTCAACACTGTTTGCGACTCCTCTCCCCGGACGCTGTCGCTCAGGCGGTTAATCAACGACTCGAGCTGGATTGACGGTTCACACTTGCTTTTGACTTCAAGTCCCGCATAGGCTCTTATGGCACGAACGCAGTGGTTTTAACGCAGTACAGGGAATTATGAAATCGACGACAAAATCGGGATCCTCCAAAAAGCGTACGGCATCCGAGAAACAAGCGGCGACCAAGGCGCCCGCGAAAAAAAAGAGTAAGCAAGCGGGGAGCGACACGGAACGGGCCTTTGCCGGAAAAAAGGTCACACCGGTTCAGCTCAAGTTTCGCAAGATCTTGGTGCCGATCGATTTTTCGGAAAGCTCCAGGCAGGTCCTTTGTGACGCGCTTGGCTTGGCACAGCAGCATAATGCCAAGCTCACCTTGCTGCATGTCGTCGAGCCGGTGATTTATCCGGCCGACCTCGGATACGCGCCTGCGGATGTGAGGACAATGGGGGTCAATTTTCGAGACGCCGCAAAGAACCGATTGAGGCGACTTTGTGACGAAGTACTTCCCGCGGATATCAAGGCCGAGCCGAAGGTCCGTTTCGGTCCGGCCTATCAAGAGATCACCGACGCGGCTCGCGAAGAGAAGAGCGACCTGATCGTGATCTCGACCCATGGATACACCGGATTAACCCATGTCTTTCTTGGGAGTACCGCCGAGCGTGTCATCCGGCATGCGAGCTGTCCGGTATTGACCTTGCGAAAGGCCGGGGACACCTCGCGGGCCAAGGGGGCGCAGAGCAAATAACGGAACGGAACGAGCCCGGGATTTTCCGACGAAAATCAGCATAGACCTCGAGTGGCGAGGGATTCGGCCCACGCCGATATCCCTTGTCTTGGCGGGGCTGAGGCAAATGGCTCGCTTCGGATCGGATGAAGGGAATAAAGTCACTCTGTCTCGCCGACAACATCATGAACCGCTTGTTCATAGGCTTGGTAGACCGAATCATCGAAGCAGACAAAGATTACTTTTTTGGGGTAGGTTTCAGCCTTGAGGAACCGGGCAATTTCCTCGATTGCAATCCGGGCCGCACGGTCGAGCGGGAAGTGATAGGCGCCGGTGCTGATTGACGGGAAGGCAATCGTCCTGACTTGATGTTCCCTGGCGAGCTGCAGGGAGTTTTTGTAACAATTGGCAAGCAGCTCGGGCTCTCTGGAGTCTCCCCCTTTCCAAACCGGCCCGACAGTGTGGATCACCCATTGACTCGGTAACTTGAACCCCGGAGTAATCTTGGCTTCCCCGGTCGGGCATCCGTTTAAAGAGCGGCATTCTTCCAATAGCTCCGGTCCGGCCGCGCGGTGAATTGCCCCGTCGACACCCCCTCCGCCGAGGAGGGACGTGTTGGCGGCATTGACGATGGCGTCGACCTTTTGTTGGGTTATGTCACCGACCGTGATTTCGATTCGTTCACGCATACGCTCGTTGCTCGCTCTCCTTCTTAAGTCCCATTATCCTCACTGGAACGGTCCATCAGAGGGCAGCGACCCCCTTAATCTCCCTCTCGTCCGCTTCCCCCTCTGACAATATCGGTCGTTCAATTGTGCGAGTCCACCGTATTGTTCGTCAAATGTGACAGCATTCCTTCTCCTTCTTGCAAAATCGGAGCTCGATTTCAATGCTTGATTTTTCCGTTTTGCCATTTATCTGTGTTTCCGTGGCTCACTACAGTAATGACATGGTGGCAGTACCGAGACGAGACCGATCCGCATTGCGGTGGAGCCGGTTGG
>JAHEOI010000142.1 GCA_018610125.1 Verrucomicrobiota bacterium | reverse complement strand
GTTTCGCGACGGCTCGTGGCTGATGGCCGGGTCACGAATCCGTTGTGCGATCCGGCTCTATCTTGGGGGCCGGCTCCTTGGTGACCAAGGCATATTTATCCGTCGTGAAGCCCTCGAAGCGGTCGGTGGCGTACCTGACATGGCATTGATGGAGGATTTCGAGCTCTCGCGACAACTCCGGACGGTCGGACGCCTGGCATTGGCCAACGCGACGGTGACCACCTCCGCGCGTCGCTTTTCGAGGCTTGGGATTCCACGCGCTTACTGGCGCATGTGGCGCATCACTTGGCAATATCGCTTGGGAGTTCCAATCGACGAACTGGTGCGGCTCTACAACCGGGACAAAGAATAGCCAAGCGTTTGCCCACTTCTCTCTTCGCGCCTAACCTCCCAGGAAATAAGGTGGGATCTCGGGGACGAGGTCCCTATCAGCGAAAAACCAATGGGTCCGCGCACACTTATTTCTTTCCAGACCCTTAGCGGATACAGTGATTGCGAAGCGAAAGCAGCTCTTCCTTATCGATAAATCCCGATTGGGCCCGCTCGATTCCTTTGCCTCGATCGCACAATAGATCGCCTCGGCCAAGGAGATCTTCCCCTCCGGATTCGTCCAGGACAATTTGACTGTTCGCCCCGCTTGTGACCCGGAGACAAATTTTCAACGGCAGGTTGGCCTTAATCTGAGGACTCACCACTTTACTGTCCGGTCGCTGGGTAGCCAACAAGAGATGGAGTCCACTGGCACGGCCCTTTGCGGCAATCCGCGAGACAATCGTCTCAAATCGGCTTCGCTGCTCCTTGTCCGCCAGCACGAGGTCGGCGAACTCGTCGACAATGATCACCCAAAATGGAATATCGGTTTTCCCGGCTTCAAAACGGGCCCTCAAGTTTTCAAAGCCTTCCGAATCGAGCGTGGCGTAGCGCTGCTCCATTTGGTTGATGGCGTCCTGAAGCACTTGAAGGGCCTCGTCAAGGTTGACGAGAATGGGGTGGGTCAGGAATGGCGATTCCTTGATGGCCCCGAATGTCAACATTTTCGGATCGACGAGCGTGAGCTTCAGGCTTTCAGGCTTATTGCGATATAGCAACGAGGCAACGACCGTTTTCAGGAGCTCGCTCTTGCCACTGCCCGCCACACCGCCTATCAAGCCGTGAGCGGTCTGGCTTTCAGCCAAATCGCCAATGAGAGGCCTTGAATAGATGTCCATTCCGATCGGGAAAGCGGTCGGCGAGTGGGGAACCGGCGAGTCGACCGATCCGATCAACCTGCGCCAGTGCACGGTGTCCGGCTCATCTTTGGGCAAATCGACATAGACCGCACCAGGCCCGGATTGAACGCGCGGGCAGGCGGAACAGCCAAGGTGCACTTGCAAGTCGGCTTTTCGATTGGCCAACGAGGTCACTTTGACACCGGAAGCCGGCTTCAGTCGAAACCGCACGAGTTGTGGCGACTCAATCCAGTCGATGACCGATACGGTTATGTTAAAGGCGGTGTAACATTGCTCAATGGCCCGTGCGGTCCCATCATGGGGCCTCGTGACGCCATCTCCCGTATCGCCCCGACCATGCCAGGCTCGCAGGATCTCACGTAATACCGGCACAACCTTTTGCCGGAAAATCTCGTCCAATTCCTCGGCAGTGAAATGGACCACATGGAGATCCGGCTCGTAATATTCCAATTGGCCGCCGACGCTCAATCCGTGCGACGAGGCCCCGAGGAGATGAGCATACAACGCCAACTGAAGGGCATCCGAATCCAACTTACTGCCTTTGCTCAATTTGTAATCGACGATTTGAAAAGCGGCCCCATCCCACCGAAGGGCATCGATTCTTCCGTCAACCAACAGCTCACCTTCCGGCAGGGGAATCACAATCCCGTTAAGCTCGTGCTCATTCACGATCAGGATCTCGCCCCATGATCGGTAGCCGGAACCCGTTTCTCTCAACACGGCCATCCGCTCACACCAAGCCCGGAGTGCCAGACTCAAATTACTCGCCGCCTCGGACCCGCTACGCTCCGCAACCTTAAGAAGTCGATCTTTGGCAAATCGATCGAAAAATACGTCCCAAAGAGCTTGAGTCGAGACAAGCTTCTCCCTATCCGCTTTGGTCGTGGCTGGGGCCGTGGTTTTCCCGCTCCCTTTGGCTTTCCCTTTCCGCTCCGTCGTGCCGGTACCTTGTTCCACAAGCCATCGACTGAACCGGTCGACCAATTGGTGGAAGGCACTGCCTGAGGCCTCAGTGCGCTCCGGCGTGATAAAAGGTGGACTCTTGGACGGTTTTGCATCCGGATCTTGCTTGAGGGTCTCCAAGAATGCCGGATCCGAGCAAGCGGCGGCCAACTGGCTGGCGTTGACGCGATTCATTGCCACAAGAAAATCGCATTTGTTGGATGGTCCTTGACCGTTACATGCTCCAAGGACCGGCTTGCTTCAATCGCTTCCCGCTGTTCGACTTTGCGCCCCAAATCCTTTTCCAATGCGGTCTGCAAGTGATTGAAGGCAATAAAGCGATAGGCGCGAACGATCTTGGACACCGCGGGGGCGATTGTGTCGTCCGAATCGACCGAAGACTGAGGCGTGGCATCCTCCTTGGCTTCCCGGCCGTCCAAGCGGATTTCTTCCCACCAGGATTGGAGCTTCTCGGCCGCCAATCGAATCACGGCCTCTTCTTGAAAGGGGATATCCTGCTGACACGCCTTTGCGTAGAGATTCCATAACGCATGGAACTGAGCCAGTCGCTCGCGATTCACCACATGAATCCGAAAGTATGTCTTCGCCTCTTCGAATTCGTGACGTTGCTTCCAATTCCCCGGAATCGGCGTTTGCTTGCCGATGCGTAAATTGACCGCGATCGCCTGCTCGGTCTGGTGTCGCCTTCCGGCCTCCTTCAATCGGCCATGCCACCTAGCATGATGCGCGCTTTCTTCAAAACCGAAGAGCCAGCGAGTGCCGTTCGCATCGGTAAGCGCCAATGGAAAATAATCCCGCGGGGAATTGACTTTTTCCGCACCCAAGACATGACCGACAATCCATCTATAAAGATCGGCATTGTAACGGTCAAGCTGATCGGAAGCCTCCAAGGCTTCTTGATATTCCTTTTTATAAAGGTCATACAGGCTCGGGGGATCGGGTCTGCCTTCACCGACAAGCCGTTGGAGTTCCGCGTGGCATTCCTCAATGAATTGACGCACACTTCTCGCCCCGCCACCTCCGTCATCCGCTCGCGCTTCAACCGCGGTTTGAAATCGCCGGATTTCATCATCCCGGACGTCAAAGTACCGCAGCCGGGATTTGATCAGCTCCATTCCCTGGGCTTTGGTTATGCCCACCAGCCAAACCGGCGTATCCAATCTGGCCTTGTGAGCATTCTCGAGGCGAGGGGCGATGCATCTTTCCCATACGAGTTGGTTGGCCGTGACCACGCAAAGATGATTGCTCGCCTCATTGACCAGCGTGCAAATGAGATGACCAAAGCTCCACGCAAGGTTCTCATCGTGGCGATAGGTCTCGGTCTGGTCGAAACAAAAGACAAAGGGCCTGTAAAACGAGGCAAATTGACAGAGATCGAAGAGGCGCGCACGGCAAATTTGATCCGCTTGCTTTGGAGTGGTCTCAACGGGGACAAGCTCTTTTCGGGTGAGTCCCAATGCCGAAAGATCCTCGTCCTGATACGCCTTCCCGCGCAGCCAGTCCAGGCATTGCTCGCGCGTCGCCGCATCGGACCTCCGCGAAGAGGCATATTGGTAAAGAATCCGCAGCCAAGCATAGGGCGATGACCAATAATTTGAAAGCTGTATGTTAAGTGACGCGATTCGGCGGGCCAAAAACGGGAGGAGCCTTTCAAAGGTATCCGCGAATGCCTGAGTCAAAGGGAGATCATGGTCGCTTAAATCCCACTCGACACCGATACCGCTTGCCAACAAGGCTTGAGGATTGGCCAACCCTTCCACATTCGCCTCGCCGGCTTCAATCATGAGTGCCAAGCCGAGTCCCAACACCCCATGAGCGATCGCGTCAAGCTGATTCGGCACATCGACCTCGCCCGTGGAGGCTTTGCCCCACTCAGGCTTATTGAGCTCGTGAACACAGGCTTGAAGAAGACTTGTCCAAAGGCTGGAAGCATCCTCAAATGGATGGAGATAAACCCGGGTGGCCCGCGCCCCCAATTCTTCGAACAAACGCCCCAAAAGATGCGACTTCCCATAGCCGGGCGCGCCCGACATGATAAGCTGAGCTTTGGGACTCCCAATGGGCTCATGCGGTCGATACCAAGGTTCCAGTCGGCCAAGCACATCAAGGAGTCGGCCAAGGGCCGCGTCGTTGAGTCCCCGCACCGCCGGCTCAACATGCCACGGGTCCTTGACGATGGTCTCTTCAAATGGACCGTATGCCGCTACTTCCTTTAACGTCCTTGCCATATGCAACCCTGGTTCCAAAAAGCTCATTCGAGACGGACGCTGAGATAACGCCGCTCCCCTTTGGAGATCGCCGCCTTTCGCTCGTCCTCACTGGCAATCGACCAGTCGGCCTCGCTCAGCTCCGCCCGGCCTTGAGCCTGTTCCTTTAGCAGATAATCCTGGAGCGCATTGAGATCTTGACCACTCTCCCGAAGCAATCGACTGATCATGACAAACGGAAAGTGGGTCGCTTCGACCAGCCTCGTATAAGCTTGCCGCACCGCCTGCGACGAAAACGGAGTCGCCTGCGTCGGTTGGGCCGCAGCGGCAGCTTCATCTCTCCCGGCACCCAAATTGTGAGCCGCCACAAACGAAGGAAGATGAAGGTAATAACGGCTCTGACCTCGCCGTAGCTCGTGAAAGGTCTTATCCGCAACCAAATGCGGCAAGGCTTCCTCCAAAAGCGATTTCTCGGCAGGCGGCAGCAATCTCTTCAGCTCTTCCTTCCGATACAACGTGTCCGGCTTGGTCGCACAACGCTCATTCAGAGTGCGCTCGACCGTTTCCAACGAAGGCGCATTGTCAGGGAGCCAATATTTCTTATATGGCCCGACCCGACGAGCGGTGACCCTCCCACGCTTGACCAGGTCGGTTAATGCCTTCTCGCGAGCTTGGCTCGTGACTCCCAGCTTGCTTTTGCTCAAGCCTGAGCGCCCCGCCGTTCGCAACTTCTCCAATATGCGATCCTCCTGCTCGCGTTGCTTATCTGCGGTACTGTGAGCCATTATTCTATATTCTCACGCAAAAGCCGGATAATGGCAATACCCCGGCTATTCATGTCCCTGATAGGGACCTTGTCCCCGAGGTCCCACTTTTTTCGGGAGGATCAGGGTAAAACAGAGACGTGGGACGTCCGGGAGAACGTCCCTATCAAGGAGGAGTCCATTCTTAAATGGAACGCCGGGATCAAGGGGATCGGGACCGCCGCGCCTCCGGTCGGGACGAAAACGCTCAACGCGATTTTGCCAGGGTGGCAATCTGCCGCATCTCTTCCGCGCTCAGCTCAAAATCAAACAGATCGAAGTTACTGCGCCTCCGGTCAGCGTCCGCTGCCTTCGGGATGGCGGCAACCTTGTCATGCTGAATCAACCACCGAAGTGCCACCTGGGCCGGGGATTTTTCGTGGTGCCGGCCGACTTCTTCAAGCGTCGGATCAGAGACCACCCTCCCTCGTCCCAAAGGAGAATAGGCTGTGAGGAGATAGTCCATTGCGCGCGCCTGATCAAGTAACGCGGAGGGATCGTGATACGGATCGAACGGGATCTGATTGCAGAAAATGGAGACTTCCGCGGCGGCCTCCTTTACTTGCTCCGGCGCGTAGTTGCTCAGTCCGAGATGTCGGATGCGACCTTGCTCCTTGAGCGGCCTCAATGCCGAGAGTGTCTCGCGAACCGGAATGCGTGAGCTCGGCCAATGCAGGAGCAGCAGGTCCACATAATTCACATCAAGGCGACTCAGGCAGGCTTCCGCCGCGCGCGGGGCATCCGCCGGAGCAAAATCGTCGGGCCAGATTTTTGTGGTGAGAAAGATCTCCTCACGTGCGGTCGCCGATTCCCTGAGCGCCCGGCCCACCTCACGCTCGTTGCCATACATTGCGGCGGTGTCCACATGGCGATACCCGACGCTTAATGCATCGAGCACCGCCTCAAAACAAGCCTTGCCTTGAATTTGCCAGGTGCCAAATCCGATAGCCGGCACCTGCTCGCCTTGGACTGTGACATACTGTTGCATCGATCCTCTCCTCAGCACATCCGTCTAAGGGTCTGTAAACCAGCTCGCTTCCGTGACAGCTCCTCGAAACCGCCGGTCATTTGAAGCACAGCCCGGCCCAGACCGCCAAACGCCAAATGTCCGCCGGCTGACAGGCTACCCGTCTCCCCCACCCATTGTCTCTTGCCGACGACGAAATTACCACTCGGACATCTTCTTGAGTTCCTGAGTTCGGCTCTCGATCATTTCGCCCGTCACTTCGCCGGTGCGATGGAGCCCAAAGCCCTCGCAGCAGAACGAGGCCACGATCGTGCCATAGACGATCCCTTTTCGCAGGTTCTTTTCGTGTCCCCCTTCCCGGCTCGCGAGATATCCCATCATGCCGCCGACGAAGGAATCACCGGCACCGGTCGGGTCCACAAGCTTTTCGAGCGGATACGCCGGAGCAATGAATAGCTCATTCGGACCGGACAGGATCGCGCCATGCTCGCCCTTCTTCACAATCACGTATTTCGGCCCCAGATCATGAATCTTCTTGGTCGCCACAACGACATTGTCGTAACCGGTCAATAGCTGGGCTTCGCTGTCATTGACCACCAGCGCATCCACTCGCTTGATCAACCGCAAGAGCTCGTCCTTTGTCGTGTTCATCCAAAGGTCCATGGTGTCGGCCACCACAAGCTCCGGATTTTCCATCTGGTCGAGGACGGCATGCTGAACGTCGGGGGCCATGTTGGCCAATAGGACATACGGCGTCTTCTTGTAGCTATCGGGAACTTTTGGCTGCCAGCCTTCGATGACGCCCAAGATCGTCGAAAGGGTCTCCCGGTTGTTCATATTGACCTCGTACTCGCCCGACCAATGGAACGTCTGACCGGACTTGTGCTCCAATCCATCGATATTAATCCCGTGGCGCTTGTAGAGCTCCACGTATTCGGATGGAAAATCGTCGCCGACCACACCGACAAGGTTGACCGGACTGAAGAAGCCGGCCGCGACCGCCGCATGGCTTGCGGAGCCGCCCAGCAACCGAGGATTTTCCTGATACGGTGTCTTGATCGAATCGAGGGCCGTTGACCCAACCACTAATACGCTACTCATGATATTGTTGTTCTTCCTTATTTAGAGCTGCTTCGCTTTTTCCGGTTATAAAATTCGTGCAGGCCGGGCGAAGAGGCCGCTGTGCGCCACCTCGAGCTTCCGCAGCGCGAAACCGTGTCGCTTTCAAAACTGACGGATCGCCATGGCCCTAAAAGCGTTGCGTTCTTCAACGCAAAGACACTAGGCTAGTCGATTCTTGAAGGCTTCGCAAGCCTTGGCCACATTGGCAGCGTTGAGAATGGCCGAGACAACGCAGATGCGTTGGGCACCGGCCGCCAGCACGTCGTCGAGGTTCCCCAAATGGATCCCGCCGATCGCAAACCAGGGAAGATGATCGACGTTTGCCTTCGCCCATCGAACGTAGTCCAGCCGGACCGGCTCCCTCCCCGGCTTGGTCGCAGTGGCATAAACCGGTCCGATCGCAACGTAAGCCGCCCCGGCCGAGACGGATCGCTTCGCTTGGTCCGGATCGTGCGTGCTCATTCCAATCCGAACCGGCGACCCCGGACGTAACAGCTCGGAAACATGGGTGTGCCCCCGATCGAAGAAATCTTCCTGGCCCAAATGACACAGCGGTGCTTGATACTTGTCAGCAATCGCCAGATAGTCATTAACAACGAGCCATACCCCCGCATCTCGAGTCAATGGAGCCAGCTCCGCCGTGACGGCTTCGATCTGCTCCATCGGCCAATCTTTGGCCCGGAGCTGAATCAGGTCGGCACCGCCATCGCAAAGTTGTCGGGCAATCTCTATCGGATCGCGTCCGGCGAGATAGGCCGAATCGACGAATGTGTAGAGTTGGCACTCGTCAAGCGATTTCACGCCTCGCTAAACCTTATCTTCAATCAGCTCACGCCTTGCCCCTGAAAGAAGCTGCTCCACGAAATTGGTAGTGTAATCGCCTCGCCGAAAATTGGGATCTTGCAGAACAGCTTGCTGAAACGGGATAGTCGTTTTCACCCCGGCGATCATGTACTCACTGAGCGCCGAGCTCATCCGGTTAAGCGCCTCACGCCGGTCCTTGCCGGAAGTGACCAGCTTCGCTATCATCGAATCGTAGTGCGGGGTGATCGTGTATCCGGCGTAAGCATGACTGTCCACGCGGACTCGGCGTCCCCCGGGAGCGTAATACATCTCGATCTGTCCCGGAGAAGGACGGAAGTCATCGAACGGGTCTTCCGCATTGATACGACACTCGATGGCGTGACCCTTAATTGCCAGGTCATTCTGTGACAGCTTGAGCTGCTCCCCGAAAGCGATCAAGATCTGCCATTTCACCAAGTCGATGCCGGTCACTTCCTCGGTGATCGGGTGCTCCACTTGAATCCGCTTGTTGACCTCCAAGAAATAGAAATTCCCTTTGTCATCGACGATAAACTCGACCGTCCCCGCATTGGTGTAGTTGGCGTATTCGGCAATGCGCACGGCCGCTTTCCCCATCTTTTTGCGGAGATCTTTGAAATGATTATCGATCAGCGGCGACGGGGTCTCTTCGATAATCTTCTGATTGCGCCTTTGGATCGAGCAGTCCCGCTCGCCCACGTGCATGATATTGCCCCGATGATCCCCAAGAATCTGAAACTCGATGTGATGAGGATTTTCAACGAACTTCTCGATATAGACCCCGGAATTATTAAAGGTCTTTTCCGCTTCGTTCCGGGCGGCATGATAGCCTTTCACCAAGGAAATATCGTTGTGAGCCACGCGCATCCCCCGTCCCCCTCCACCCGCAACCGCTTTGATGACAACCGGATACCCGATCCGCTTGGCGACCTCGAGCGCATCTTGCTCCTGCTCAACGAGGCCTTCGGAGCCGGGCGGCGTCGGGACACCGGCCTTTTTCGCCAACGCACGACTGACATCCTTGTCCGACAGCGCGCTCATCGCCCGTGAGCTCGGTCCGATGAACCGGATATTACAGCTTTCGCAGACCTCAGCGAAGTGGGCATTCTCGGAAAGGAAGCCGTACCCCGGATGGATCGCATCGACATCTGTTACCTCGGCGGCACTTACCAAGCGGTCAATGCGCAAATAGCTCTCATTACTTGGGGCCCTGCCAATACAAATGGCTTCGTCCGCCATTTGGGCATGCATCGAGTCGGAATCGGCTTCGGAATAAACCGCCACCGTCCGGATATTCAACTCCTTGCAGGCACGAATGACGCGAATAGCGATTTCGCCACGATTGGCGATAAGGATTTTCTCAAACATGCTGTGTCTCTCAGAACGGAAATAACATTCCCATACCCCAAAGAAAAAGAAGCCCTGGGCAAGCGGATTTTGGTGGACCGCGGCGCGGTCAGGTTGGCCGGACCTTAAATAGAGGTTGATTGAACTCGACCGGCTTGGCGTTCTCAATCAGCACCTGGGTGACGACTCCCTTTACCTCGGCCTTGATCTCATTCATCACTTTCATCGCTTCAATGATGCAAACGACCGTCTCCGGATTCACTTCCGCACCCACCTCGATGTAGTTCGTCGATTCCGGAGAGGGAGCTCGATACAGTGTCCCAATCATGGGGGCTTTGATCTCCACTTCATTGCTCGCCGGCGCCTCCTCTTGAGC
>JAHEOI010000141.1 GCA_018610125.1 Verrucomicrobiota bacterium | reverse complement strand
TCAACCGTCAACTTCGTCGGGACGCTCCCAGGGGCCAAGCACCGCTTGTCGTCACAGGCTTGCACCCGAACAGCCCCGTTTAATGTATGTTTCCCCGGTGACAAATCGGATCCCAGCCGTATTCTCATGGCGATCTCAACCTTCCCTGAGTAGACCTTGATCGGCTCTTCCATTTGCGCGAGCGAAAACGACTCGCCTTCCGGGTAGAAAATCGACTCCAACACCGCCTTCTTGCCCTTGAGCTCGAATTCAGTCGGAATCAAATCATCTAACGAAGCGGGATGGGCATTGACATGCCATCCGTCTTTGATTTCAAGAACAAGCCGCATCTCCGATTCGCCACCCGGCTCCCAGCTTGAGGGTGCTCCCTCGATGCGGGCTGTGACCTTGCCGGCTGATTTTGTCGAAGCCTTGTCGGGGACGTCCTCCTTACCAAGCGATTCCCCACTATCCTCAATGGAAACGCCTTCTTCAGGCTCTTTTTTTGTTTGAGACGATTCAGGCTCAGACTGTTTCCCGCATGAGGTGAGTGCCAAAGCGAGACTCAGGGAGAGCACTGTCAGGAAGAGGCCTCGCTGTGTCGATCCCTCACCAACCCGGGTCTTGAACGCTGACCATACAAGCTTCATAACTGATTACTGTCACGCCCCGCATCAAGACGCAAGACTTAATCTTTTAGAAAAGGCCCCTAGTGAAAAGCTGTTTTCCGCGACCATGAAGTCCGCACTACTTTTTGTTTTGTAGGAGGTTGGGAAGAAAGAGAGAAGTGGAGCACCGAGGACGGCGTCCGTATCAGCGAGAGGCATCCAGGCGTTTTTGCCTGATAGGGACCTCGTCCCCGAGGCCCACAAAAGGGGTTGCTAACAAGGTTGCGATTTTGTACCAACGGCGGCGATGAAAAATGGACAGACTAAAAAAGGGTTTTTGTTAGGCGATCGCTTGGGTCACAATCTTAAGCTGATCGGACTGCTGGCCCTGGTCCTTGCTTTGAGCCTACCGGGCACGCACGCTCAGGCGAGTGACACCGAAGCGCTCATTGAGCTGCTCCGGGAAAAGGGGATCCTCACCCAAGATGAGGCCAATGACCTCAGAGAAGAGATCGAGCAGGACGACAAGGGAGCGCAGCAGAAGGCTGCCGAAAAGCCTTCACTCCCTGAGGCCAAGAAGGAAATTCCGCATAAGGGACATTTCTTTTGGGACGAAGGACTCGAGTTTCAATCGGAAGATGGGCAGACCTTTAAAGGGGAAATCGGAGGCAGGATCATGTGGGACGTTGCTGCGTTTGCCCAAGACAGCGCGGTCGAGCGGCTTCCAACCGATGTCGTTGACTCTCCGAATACCCCGATCGGCAATCTCCCGGCGGAAACCGAGTTTCGTCGCGTTCGCATCTTCACCGAAGGCGAGCTTGACCTCTCCCTGCCGACCATGTACAAGCTTCAGCTTGGCTTTGCCGGCGGCGAGGTCAGCTTCAAGGATGTCTATCTCGGATGGAAAGAGATCCCGGTGTTGGGCCAAGTCCGAGTCGGCCATTTTAAGGAGCCGTTCAGCCTTGAGGAGCTGACCAGCAGCAAGTACATCCAATTTATGGAGCGCGCCGCCCCGATCGAGGCCTTTTCGCCGGGACGCAATACCGGGGTCGGAATCGACCAAACGGCATTCGACGAACGTTTGACCTGGCATATCGGCGGCTTTGTCGAGACCGACGGCAGCGGCAACGGTCAGATCAGTGGCAATCAACAGGTGACGGCCCGAGTAACCGGCCTACCGTTCTATCAGAAGGAGGAGAGCGGCGAGCGTCTGCTCCATCTCGGTCTGAATGGTCGCGTCATCAATCCGGAAGACGACACGATGCGAATCCGGTCGCGTCCCGAGGCCCATCTTGCCCCCCATTTCGTGGACACAGGGAACATGCCGGTCGACCAAGCCTATACACTCGCCCCCGAAATCGCCATGGTCTGGAGCTCCTTTTCAGTCCGAAGCGAGTACTTTCGGAATTGGCTCGATTCCCGACCGGCCGCCGATCCGACCCTGGATGGCTATTACGTCGCCGCCGGCTGGTTCATCACCGGGGAACAGCGCCCCTACGACCGATCGTCCGGCGCTTTCGGGCGAGTCATCCCCCATCGGAATTTCTCCCTCGCCCATGGCGGCCTCGGCGCGTGGCAGCTTGGAGTCCGCTACTCCTCAACGGACCTTGGAGATGGTCTCGTCCAAGGCGGCGACCTCGATTCACTCACCTTCGGCCTCAATTGGCATCTCAATTCCCAAGCCCGGATCATGTTCAATTACGGATTCGCCAATGTCCGCCGCGGCAATGTCGACGGCGACACCCACCTGTTCCAAACCCGCTTTCAAGTCGACTTCTAGCGAAATTGTTACCGGAAATCCATATGATTGTCACAATTCTGTCACATTGGTAAGGCTGACTGGGATTGATGATTATGAAACAAAAACAATACTGGATACTGCTTGGCGCATTGGTCAGCTTGTTCGCTTCTGGCAGTGTGACGGATTCGCTACAAGCCCAGCCGGCAAAGCTCGATCCCAAATTGCCCGATTACGAGCAGGTCAGTGGCGTCTCGGGCAACCTGAATGCGATCGGCTCGGATACGCTTAACAACCTCATGACCCTTTGGGCCGAAGAGTTCGAAACGGTTTACCCGAATGTCAAGATTCAGATCGAAGGGAAAGGCTCTTCGACCGCTCCGCCGGCCTTGATCGAAGGCACAGCGCAGCTTGGGCCGATGAGCCGCCGCATGAAAGGGACGGAAGTTGATAAGTTCGAAGAGGCCTTCGGTTACAAGCCGACTCGAATCCGTGTCGCCATCGATGCCCTCGCCTTCTTCGTGCATAAGAATAATCCGGTGAGCTCAATCACGCTTCAGCAGCTCGACGGCATATTCTCCTCCACCCGCAAACGAGGAGGATCCGCAATCCGAAAATGGGGCGATCTCGACGTAGCCGGGACGCTTGGCAACCGTTCTATCTCGCTGTATGGACGCAATAGCGCCTCGGGAACATACGGCGTCGTCAAGCAGATTGTGCTTCAGGGGGGCGACTTCCGCAGCCGCGTCAAGGAACAACCGGGGTCCTCATCGGTTGTCCAAGGGGTCGGCAGCGATTTGGCCGGCATCGGTTATTCCGGCATCGGCTACAAGACCTCAAATGTGAAGGCGCTTTCGATCATTGGACCGAATGGTGAACCACATGCCCCCACTGCGGAAAACTGCCTCTCGGGCGACTACCCGCTCGCCCGGTTTCTTTATGTCTACATTAACAAGAAACCGAACGAGCCACTCGATACCCTGACCTCGGAATTCTTGCAGCTCGTCCTTTCAAAGCGAGGTCAAGAGGAAGTTGTCAAGGATGGATACTACCCCATGCCGGCCATGGCCGCCAAACAAGAGATCAAGAAGTTTGCCGAGCCTTGATTCCACCCGGCAAGTGAAGCGCGCGAAATGAATGAAGAAGGCGACAGCGAAAGTCAGCCAACGCTTCCGAAGCGGTTTCAGACAGCTCGATCGACTCTCTTGGCTGATCGGTTCATGAACCGCTTCATCACGATCGGCGGTATCAGCGTCATTGTGGTGGTGCTCGGGATCTTTCTCTTTATCCTCTGGCAGGTCATCCCGCTGTTTCTGCCGGCGGAAGTCAACCAGCTCGACGAGGTCAAGATCCCCGATCGCCAATACCGGGCGCTTGGATTGGATGAGTACACCGAGCTCCCATTCCTGGTCGAGACCAATGGCGCCTTAACGTTCCTCGATCTAAAAGGCAATCGCGGCCGGTTCCGAAAAACGCCCGGCTTCGTCGAAACGAATGCGATCACGGCGCTTAGCTACAACCAAGAACGGCAAGACCTCGTTTATGGGACTGCGGACGGACACTTCTCGGTCCTCGAGCTGAATTATAAGCCGACATTCGATGACGGGGACCGGACACTGCACGCCAACCTAAAGCCCGGTCCGTCATATCGGGTGGGGCGGTCAAATGCCCCGATCCGGGCCATTCAATACGGGACGTCCGGTGAGGAGCGGCTGGTTGTCGCCCTGCAATCGGTGAATGGCAGCCCCGAGGTCCATGCAACCCGCTTGATACAAAAGCGCTCCCTATTCGGCGCCGGAGAGGTGTCGGTAGCGGGACGATACAATCTGACCTCGGAAATCGATGGCCGGCCTACCAGACTGCTGATCGACGGTGAGGCCAGCGGGCTCTTTGTCGCGACCGCTTCGGGAACGCTCTATTTCTTCCACCGACGCGGTGGTCAATTCCATCTCCGGCAAACGTTGACCCCGTTTGACGATCTCGAAGATCCAAGAATCGCGTCGATGGAGTTTCTCCTTGGCGATGTGTCACTCGTTTTGACCAGTGAGACCGGACACAACCGCATCTTCAGTCTTTATATCCCCCCGGGGAAAAACGAGCGGTTGCTGGGGCAAACCAAGGAATTCGACCGGTTGCAGGGGCCGCCCGACTTTTTCGCTGTCAGTCTCCGGAATAAGGCCTTCATGATCGGCCATGGCTCCCACGCCAGCCTCCATTATGCCACGACCGAGACAACCCGGTGGGAACAGACGCTCCCGTACAAGATCACTCGTTCCCGGATTAGCCCGAAATACAATCGGATCGTGTTGCTCGATCAACAAAACCAGCTCCACATTCTTAGGCTGGACGATCCTCACCCGCAAGCAGGTTGGAAGGCCTTTTTTGGAAAAATCTGGTATGAAGGGCAATCAAAACCGCAGTACAAATGGCAATCGACGGGGGGCTCGGACGAGTTTGAGCCAAAGCTCTCTCTGGTTCCGCTCATTGCCGGCACCTTTAAAGGGACGTTCTACGCAATGATCTTTGCGGTGCCGATCGCTCTCTTGGCCGCGATTTATACGTCGCAGTTTGCCCTGCCCAAGATCCGCGCCGCGGTGAAGCCGGTCATGGAAATCATGGCTTCACTCCCCTCGGTCGTGCTCGGCTTCCTTGCCGCTTTGTGGTTGGCCCCGCTCATCGAGACCCGAATCCCGTCGGTCTTGCTGATGATCGCGCTTATCCCGTTGACGGCGCTGCTCTTCGGGCTGCTCTGGTCGACAACGCCAATCCATATCCGGAGCTGGATACGACCCGGCTACGAAATCCTCGTCTTCACGCCGATTTTGCTGGCGATTCTCTATTTCGCATGGGAAGCAGGCCCATGGGTGGAACGGCAGTTGTTTGTGGTGACCGACCCGGAGACCGGGAGCCGGATTGCCGATTTCCGACTTTGGTGGCCGCGTGTGACAGGGGCCGATTTCGACCAGCGTAACGCCCTGATTGTTGGATTTGCCATGGGCTTCGCGGTGATCCCGATCATCTTTACGATCACCGAGGATTCCTTGTCGAATGTCCCCGCGGAGCTACGCTCCGGGTCACTCGCCTTAGGGGCCAGTCGCTGGCAGACCACGATGCGTGTTATTCTCCCGACCGCTTCAGCCGGGGTCTTCTCGGCGCTGATGATCGGGCTCGGCCGCGCGGTCGGCGAGACCATGATCGTCGTCATGGCCACCGGCAACACGCCGATCATGGACTTTAACATCTTCACCGGGATGCGGACGTTGTCGGCGAACATCGCGGTCGAGCTTCCGGAAGCGCCGTACCAAGGGACACTCTATCGGGCGCTGTTCATGGGCGCACTGGTCCTCTTCATATTGACCTTTCTCATCAACACCATTGCCGAGATTCTCCGGCAGCGGCTCCGAGAGAAATATCGCCTCGTTTGAGCCCCAAGCCCCGACAAAGAGCAGGATGACAAAGTCCCAAAATCAGAAACGATCGATCTCCCCGGGTGAGCCTTACGTATGGCTGACGGCCATGGGCTTAACGGTCGGGCTCTTCATGATCATTTTCTTGCTCGGCTTCGTGGTGGTAAGGGGGCTGAACGTCTTTTGGCCGAGCCCGATCGTGGAGATCCGCTTGAGTCAAGAGAGCGATGCCACATTCAAGGGAGCTCAGCAGTTGGCCGGCGAAATCTTTAAGAAAAAAGAGACGGTTGAAAGAAAGCTCAAATCCGGATCGAACGCGAAATCGGAATCGTTATCCGAGCTTACGCATTCCGAGTGGAAACTATTTGTCGCGAATAGCGAGGTCTATGGTTTGAGCTTCACCTACGTCGATAAAACCGCCATCCGGGAGCTGGTCTACCCGACCAACATCTTCCGTGTGGAACGGATGGAGAATGGGCCCGCTATCGGCTATCCGGTCGCCATCGAACACGCTGAAGAAGGCCGAATTCCAGCCGACTCGTCGCGCTTTCGTCCCGAACTGGTCAACTTGGTCGATGAGGTTAATGCGCGTCGCCGCCAAATTCGTGCGCTCGAAAAGGATCAGATCGGAGAGATCAGCACCCAAATACACGATCTCAAGCTCCGCAAGCAATACGTCCGCGATCACGCCTCAACGATCGCCGATAGTCAGACTCGCTTAAAGACCCTTGAATCGAAGAAACAGCGCCTCGAGAAAGAATACAAAGTCCTGGCCGCCAAGGCAGCCAAGCTTCGGGAGGCCCAGAGCGAGCACCAATTGGTCTACCGGCTCGCCACCGGCAGCGAGCAGACAATCCCCATGGGTCAGGTGGTCCATTTCTACTTCCCGAATCAGTTGACCGGCATGGAGCGGATAGGCCTCTTCTTCCAACATCTCTGGACCTTTCTCAGCAGTCCGCCTCGGGAGGCCAATACGGACGGCGGAATCTACCCGGCGATATTCGGGACCTTTGTGATGACGGTCCTAATGAGCATTGCGGTCACTCCATTCGGGGTCTTGGCCGCAATTTACCTCCGTGAGTATGCCAAGCAAGGCATGCTGGTCCGCGGTGTACGAATCGCAGTCAATAACCTGGCAGGAGTCCCCTCGATCGTGTTCGGCGCGTTCGGACTCGGTTTTTTTGTCTATTTCGTTGGCGGCACAATCGACCAGCTTTTCTTCCCGACAGCCTCCCAGCCGACCTTTGGCACCGGTGGCATCCTATGGGCCTCCTTGACACTGGCCCTATTGACGGTGCCGGTGGTCATTGTCTCGACCGAAGAGGCACTGGCCGCGGTCCCCCGAGGGGCGCGTGAAGGGTCGCTGGCATGCGGGGCTTCCAAGTGGCAAACCATCCGGCACATTGTGCT